>CAVBOO010000055.1:0-6626 GCA_963597045.1 bacterium
TGGTGGAGGAAAGCTCCATCTTCGCCTTTTCAGCTGCTTCCTTCAGGCGCTGCAGAGCCATCTTGTCGGCGCGAAGGTCGACACCGTTCTCGTTCTTGAACTTGTCGGCCATCCAGTCGATGATGCGCTGATCCCAGTCGTCGCCGCCCAGGTGGTTGTCGCCGTTGGTGGAGCAAACCTCGAAAACGCCGTCGCCAAGCTCGAGGATGGAGACGTCGAAGGTGCCGCCGCCCAAGTCGAAGACCAGAACCTTCTGCTCGGTCGTGGTCTTGTCAAGGCCGTAAGCCAATGCTGCGGCGGTAGGCTCGTTGATGATGCGCAGAACCTCAAGGCCGGCGATCTTGCCAGCGTCCTTGGTTGCCTGACGCTGAGCATCGTTGAAGTATGTGGGGACGGTGATAACCGCCTGGTTCACAGGCTCGCCGACGCGCTTCTCGGCGTCGTTCTTGATCTTGCGAAGAACCTCGGCGGAAATCTGCTCGGGGGTGTATTCCTTGCCGTCGATGTCGACGACTGCACGGCCACCCTGGCCGGACTTCACGCTGTAAGCGACGGTCTTCTGCTCGTCGCTCGTCTCGGCGTAGGAACGACCGATAAAGCGCTTCACGGAAGCGATGGTGTTGGCAGGGTTGGTGACCGCCTTGTTCTTAGCGGCCTTACCGACGGTGCGCTCGCCGTCCTTGAAACCGACGACGGAAGGAGTGGTGCGGTCGCCTTCCGCGTTAACCAGAATCTCAGGCTCAGAACCCTCCATTACGGCCATAGCTGAATTGGTGGTACCCAAGTCGATGCCGATGATCTTAGCCATTGTCTTATCCTTTCAATTGTGACCGGCTTGCACCGGCCAACCTTTATTACCTAAGCAATTGAAGAAGGAGGCGCGCGGCCTTTAAGCCTTCTTCGATACTTAGGAATATAAAATCTAAGTGAGTTATTGTCAAATTTCCTTCTTTGTAATTTGAAGATTATTTGATGATGCTACATTTTCCCAGTTCACTGGCTAAGTTTACTCTTCATAATTCAAGCATTGAAGGCTCTGAAAATCTAACAAGACCTTATATAGGTCTTTGAAGAACCCCTACAAACAAAAAAGGAGCCTTGCGGCTCCTAGTTTGCACGGTATGTGACCTTAAGGATTAATCCTCGGCGATCTCTTCGATCGCGCCCATGGGACATTCCTCGACGCAGTCGCCGCAGGCGATGCATGCGTCTTCGTTAACAACCTTCAAAACACCGTCGACAACGTCGATAGCGCCCTGAGGGCAAGAGTCAACGCAGATACCGCAGCCGATGCACTCATCGGTAAGAATTACGGGATGTGCCATTTTGGTACCCCTTCCTTTTCTTCGCTCCATGGAAAGTGCAATTTCCATGGTTGCGAACATACCAGAACAAAAGCGGGTTGCAAGTGGCAATGCAGGTTTTATTGCCTAAAGGCATCCAAGATGCATAAAGCTAGCAGATACGGGGGAGCTGCTCGCCCACGAGCATGTCCATGATGCGCGTCGTGCCGAAGCCCGTTCGCAGCATAACGCGAGGTGCACGGCCTTCCTCGCTCTTTTGGACCTCGCCGATAATCGCGGCATCCGCGCCGTATTTGTTGGCCTTCATGGCCGCCAGCGCCGCTTCGGCTTCTTCGGCAGGAACGATGCACACCATCTTGCCCTCGTTGGCCACCTGGTACACGTCGTAGCCGAGCATCTCGCACGCGCCGCGGACGGCGTCCTTCACCGGGACGGCGTCTTCTTCAACAAGGAAATCAACGCCCGACTGGTCGGCAAGCTCGTTTAGGGTGCTTGCAAGGCCGCCGCGGGTTGGATCCCTGAAACAACGGGCGCTGGGAGCTGCGGCGATGACCTCCTGAATCAGGTGGTTGAGCGGAGCGGCATCGGTTTGAATGTCGGCCTGGAAGGAAAGATCCTCGCGGCAGGCCATGATGGTGATGCCGTGATCGCCAAGCGTGCCCGTTACCAAGATCTTGTCGCCGGGCTTGCAGTTGGCACCCGACAGATCGACGCCATCAGGGATGAAGCCGATGCCGGAGGTGTTGATGAACACACCGTCGCCCGAACCGCGGTTAACCACCTTCGTGTCGCCCGTGACAATGTGCACGCCAGCTTCCTTGGCAACGTCGGCCATCGTTTGGCAGATACGCTTGAGGTCTTCCATGGGAAAGCCCTCTTCAAGAATAAAGCCGCAGCTCAAGTACTTCGGAACCGCACCCGAGGTCGCCACGTCGTTAACGGTGCCGCACACAGCCAGGCGCCCGATGTCGCCGCCAGGGAAGAAATGCGGGGTCACCACGAAGCTGTCGGTCGAGAAAGCAACACGGCCAGGCTCCGCCTTCAGGCGGGCGGCATCGTTTCCTTCGCGAAGCTCCTCGCCCGCATACGCATCGAAAAACACCTCGTCGATGATGCGCTTCATCATGCTGCCGCCACTGCCGTGGCCCAACAACACCGTTTGATCCATGTCCGACCTCCTTGAGGGATGGAGTTGAAGAAAGCTTCCTGGGTTCAACGCTGGGTTCAACGTAGTGCGCCTTTGGCTACGCTTCCGCTTTCAGCGACCTACTAGATGAACTGGCCCGTCGTGGTCATAACCAAACGGCCCGTCTTGACGCCTTTGGTTCCCAGGATAAGGTTGCCGATGTCCTGCACATCGCCCGTCTCGCCCTTCATGATGATGACTTCAAGGCAGTTGTCCTCGTCAACATGAACGTGAGTCGAGCTGATCACCACATCAAGATAATGATGCTGGATGTGATGGAGCTTTTCCTGCAGATCGTTGGCATGATGGCTGTACACGATGGTCAGCGTGCCCATGACGATGCGCCCGGGAATCGAGCATTCATCCTCAACCAGGGCCTCGCGCACCAGATCGCGCACGACCTCCGAACGGTTCTTGGCCAATCCGCGGCGCGCCACCAGCCTGTCGAACTTGACAAGCAGGTCTTCAGGCATCGCCACGGAAAAGCGCATCAAATCATTGCGCATGGAGGCTACACCAAATTAACCTGAACGCCCGAAGCGGCCTCGGCGTCGTCCTCAAGAGCATCCTTCGCATCGTCGAGCGTCGCACGAACCTGATCGAGCAGCGCCATGGCCTCATGAAGCTTCGCGCCAACTGTGGGGAAACCTGCGTCCTCGGCGTCGTGGCCAAGGTTGTGAACCCAGCGGCGCTCGAGCTTGATATGGTCGTCGATCTGGTCAATCATCTTCTCAAACTGACCGGTGTTGATTCCGTTAGTGCACATAACTGCTCCTATCAAGGTAATGTGAACACGAATTAAGGAAAATGTAACACCACCGCGGTCACATGGTTCTCGGGAATTAAAATTTATTTGTTAAAGAACCTTTCGGGCGGTGAAATTCGCTAGCATTTCAAGCATCAGGGACCTAAGCGTTTTTTCAAAGGGGATGCCCGTGCCGTCAGCTTTCGAGGCAATCAAAAACGATCTTTTCAAGCGCTACGATGCGCATCTTTCCGGGAACGAAAACGGCCTGTTCGTCACCGTTGCCTCGGGGGCTGCAAACGAAGAGGTCCAAACTGCGCTCGAGAGCAGCGCTTTGCAGCTTGGTTTCCCAAAGGGCGCCGGCGGGCAGGCAGTCACCGCGATAAACAACGTGGAACAGCTGGAACCTAAGGAACTCATCTTCATCATCGAGACGCTCGACCCTCTTGCCGTGGTTGCAAGCGACGTCACAGCAACCAAATCGCTGGCCGATGCCTACCATATGCAAATCGCGCTTGAGGTCGAGCAACGCCTGCTCGGAAGGCCGCTTCTTTGCTTCGAGAATTTTGAGAGCAAAATTTCCTCCCCGGAAGGTAAGAAACTTACATGGAAACTTCTAAAACAGCTCAGGGACCATGTATAAGCGATAAACTACGAATCGTCTTCTAAAAACGACACTCAACGTGGAATAACATTTTCACATGCACAAACGATTACAAGCCGGCACGCATATAAACAGAAGGTCGGCTATGTTGAAAGAAGGGACCGATATGGCAAATAAGGAGCTTAACAAAGAGCCCGAAGAGCTCACCATCCTACTTCCCGGCGGCGCGGGCTATATCGGAAGCCATACCGCCGTCGAGCTGCTCGAGCGCGGATACAAGGTCGTCATCGTCGATAATCTTTCCAACTCCAGCAAGGTGGCCATCGATCGCATCCGTCAGATCACCGGCGCGAACGATGAGCAGCTCGTCTTCATCGAGGCGGACATCCTCGATCATCCCGCGATGGACAAAGTCTTCACCGATTACAGCATCGACGCAATCATCATGTTCGCTGGGCTCAAGGCCGTCGGCGAATCGACGCAGAAACCCCTTGAGTACTATTGGAACAACGTCGGCGGCGCGCTCACCTTGTTCGACGTCGCCCGCGAGCATGGCTGCAAGAACGTCATCTTCTCCAGCTCCGCAACCGTTTATGGCGAAGAAGCGCAGGTGCCCTTCACCGAGGAGCTAGAGCGCGGCAAAACCACCAACCCCTACGGCGAGACCAAGGCCATGCTCGAGCGTATTCTTACCGACTTCTATCTGGCCGATGATGAGTGGAGCGTTGTTCTTCTGCGCTATTTCAACCCCATCGGCGCACACGAAAGCGGGCTTATCGGCGAGGATCCCAAGGGCATCCCCAACAACCTGCTGCCCTACGTCGCTCAAGTTGCCACGGGCAAGCTTAAAGAGCTCGGCGTGTTCGGAGACGATTACCCCACACCCGACGGCACGGGTGTGCGCGACTTCATCCATGTGGTCGACCTTGCCGTTGGCCATGTGAAGGCTCTTGAGTGGATGGCTGGCAAAATCGGCACCGGCGAGCCTATCGGCCGCGGCAGCTACCAGGGCCCGGTAAGCGAGGACGGAACCCGCCACGGCGTCGGCGTGTTCAACCTTGGCACAGGCAAGGGCACCAGCGTCCTTGAAGTGGTTGCCGCATTCGAGAAAGCCTGCGGCCATAAGATTCCTTATGCCATCAAGGACCGCCGTCCTGGCGACATCGCAGTTTGCTATGCAGCCTGCGACAAAGCGCGCGACGAGCTTGGTTGGGTGGCTCAGTACGACATCGCTCGCATGTGCGAGGATACTTGGCGCTGGCAATCCGGCAACCCCAACGGCTACGAAGGCTAATCCGCCAAAGCCAAAAGCTGCCCTTCCCGGGTGACAAACGAACAACAGGCCATGCGAACGATTATTCGCATGGCCTGTTTCTTTTGAGCTTAGCCGGGTTTTTACTTATAAACCCAGGGAAAGCGGCGCAGGCACAGCCAAAACGAAGGCTTCTCTAAGAGCTTCAGGGCATATGCCCACGTTAGGAAAAACAACTCGGCTGAAACCAACGCAGCTTAGCGGCTGACGGTGGCAATCTGCGCCGGAGAATCAATCAAAACGTCGGGCTCCCCTTCGTTAAGCATATCCAAGCTTGGGTAACCCCAAGTGCATCCTACAGCGTACATACCCGCATTGCGAGCTGCGCGCATATCGCTGGCGGAATCACCGAAGTACACGCACTTTTCAGGCTCAACGCCAAGCTCTTGGGCGCACTTAAGCAATCCGGTTGGATCAGGCTTGCGAGGTACCTCGGTGCTCTCGCCTAAAGCACAACCGAACAAGCCGGGAAGATAACGCGCCTCAACCGCCTTAACGCCAGCATCGAATTTGTTTGAAACGATGCCGAGCTTCGCACCTTTGGCTTTAAGGGTTTCCAGCACCTCAGGGATTCCCTCGAAGGGTTGGGTGAGGTTCATGCCGTATTCCTTGTACAGGGAGCAAAAGAGCTCGTAAACCTCGTCAACATCCTTTTGAGAAGTTCCCTCAGGAACGCATGACCACACCAAAGCAAGGGCGCCGTTACCGATGAAGCTATGCACCTCTTCAAGGGAACGCGAAGCAAAACCTTTTCGCGCGAGCGCCTCGTTAACGTTGACGTGAAGGTCCGGCAAAGTATCAAGAAGGGTACCGTCCAGGTCGAATATATAAGCATCGAAGGGCATGGCTGATCCTTTCGTTTGATTACAACGCATTAAGGGTAAGCAGAGCCTAGGAAGCATTCAAGTAAGCCACGCCTAAAACAAAAAAACGAGCAGGAGATAATCCTGCTCGTAAAGTGCTATGGAGCGTGCGTAAGGGATTCTCGCGCTTCGCGCTCTTTCCCTCGGGCTTTATGCCCTCGGGCGAACTCCTAAAAATGCCCCACTGGGGCATTTTTCAAACGGAGTTCCACCCTAATTGGTTCGAATCCCTGTAACGGGGTTTCAATGCAAAACGAGCAGGAGATAATCCTGCTCGTAAAGTGCTATGGAGCGGGTGACGGGATTCGAACCCGCGCGTACCAGCTTGGGAAGCTGGGGCCTTACCACTTGGCGACACCCG
Organism: bacterium; assembly: GCA_963597045.1. GTDB lineage: Bacteria > Actinomycetota > Coriobacteriia > Coriobacteriales > Eggerthellaceae > Anaerotardibacter. The sequence goes on from CAVBOO010000055.1 coordinate 6,376, forward strand.
CGAAAGTGTAGCTAGAAGTTACTTCTTAGCAACGCCACCGATAAGGGACATCTTGGTGCCGCACTCAGGGCAGGTGCCCTTAGTGATAACGCGGCCATTCTTGGTAACGCCCTCGGTAGGGTTGACCATTTCCTTCTTATCCTTACACTTAACGCAATAGCCAACAACAGCCATGTTAATCCTCTTTCTAATAAGGTATCGCGTTCTGATTAATTCCCCATAATCAGAACAGCTCATAATGCGCAAACCAT
>CAVBOO010000056.1:0-6578 GCA_963597045.1 bacterium
CCTCGCGCACCGTGTAGGTGTAGGTGCCGGCGGCCGTGAACTGCAGGCAGCACGGGTTCATGTCGTCGCCGGAAACGTTGTTGGCCTTGTCGAAGTCGACCATGCCCGCCTCGTCATTTTGAGCGGTGGAGACAACATTGCCGGTCTCATCGATAAGCTGGAAACTGAACTCGCCGGCCTTAAGGGCGCGACCGTCCAAAACCTTGACCACCTTCGGGTCGACGTAGCAAACCTTGTCGGCTTCAGGGGTGGGAGCGTCAGCGGCGCGCATGGAATAGCCGCTCAGAGAGAAGGATTCCTTCTCTTCCTGGTGAGCGTTGGTGATGGTCCACTTGGTGCCGTCGTGGTCCACCGCAGAATCGTAGTCGGGGTTGGCGGCCTTGGACTCGTCGGTCTCCTCAACCTTGTACTCGTAGGTGGTGCCGTCGGCGTCCTTGGAGACGAGATTCTCCCACTTGTAGGACCAGGAGTTGTCCTTGGAGAGCGTCACGGGGTCGCCTTCGGGGGCGAACTCGCCGTCGCCCGACTTCATGTAGAGCTGCGCCTGCACCGAGCCGTGGCCGGACACCACGTCGTCGGACTCGGCGGTGCCGTCGGCGGCGAGCCAGGCCTTGGTCACGGAGACCTCGGTGTACTCGGCGGTGCGCTTGTGGGTATTGGTGATGACCCATGCGATGCCGCTGTTCGTCACCACGGAATCGTAATCAGGGTTGGCGGCCTTGGACTCGTCGGCCTCCACGATCTTGTACTCATAGGTGGTGCCGTCGGCATCTTTCTTAGGAAGCTTAGCCCACGACTTGTACCAGCCGTTGTCCTTGGAAAGCGTCACTGTTTCGTAATCCTTCCAAGCACCCCACTCGCCGTCCTTGGGCTTGACGCGCTGCAGGATCTTGGCCGTGATGGGGTCGTGGTCGACGCCTTCCTCGATGTTGCCGGAAGCATCCTTCCACACCTTTTGGACGGAAAGATCGCCCACCACAGGCTTGAGCGTGCCGCGGAACGGGCGGGCATGAGACTCAGCCGTCACGTTGACCTTGGTGCCGATGTAGGTACCGGCAGCAGAGCCGGCAAGGTTGATGGTGGCATTAGGTGCCAGCACGCTTGCGAGCACGCGATCGGAAAGGGAAACGGTCATATCGCTGGTGGAGTTCTTGATGTTGAACATCACATAGCCAACAGTGCTGTCCGTCTCGCCGGTCCCCATGTCCTTGCCATCAGGCGAATATACATGAACCTTCTGCAGATTGAGCTGCTTTGCATCGCCCATGTCAACATTGATGACCACGGAGCATTTGCCGTTGAGCGCCATGCCACGCACGTTCAGCTCGTTCATGTTGTTGAGCTGCTCGGCAGTCAAAGTGACGTAGGCGCAACCGGAATCGCCCTCGTAATTGATCTCGATGGTGCCATTCTTGCTAATCTCTACGTCAGCCCCCACATCGGCGACCTTCGCGAGGTCGCTGGAAACCTTGGTCGTATAGGTTTTAACCTCAGCAAGATCGATGAACGGAGTGCTTGCCGTATCGGTGTCCTGCACGAGCTTGTTGGGCTGGTTGAACTGCACCCCGTTGATAGCAAGGTGGTTGCCGTTGTCCACGACGGTCACGGTGTTTTTGCTTCCGATGACGAAAGTGCCGTCAGTGTGGCCGTCAACGTTACCGTTAGGATCCGGGTACTCCTGGATATAACTCAGACCCTTGTAGCCATAAGCTTCGTCGTACCTTTTATCCAAACCGAAGTCGTTGCTGCCCGAGAGCTTCTTGGTAAGGATGTTGCCGTAAATGTGGCTCGATGTGGTTACCTCGTCGAAGCCCGTGATATGGAAGCTGCCGGCAATGCCAAGCCACTCGGTTGCCACGGAGTCGCGAAACGCATCGTAGTCCGAGCTTTCGAAGGCGTTCTTGGTGCTGTTCTGCTCATAGGTGTAGTTGCCGTATTTACCCGGCGTCACCGACGAGTCACTCTGCTCGTCGGAGTCTGGCTCAGCACCATCTTCTTCGCTGGAGCCGGAATATGCAGACTTGGAGTCAGCATTGCCCGCGGCGTCGGACGCATCGTTGTTGGCATCGGCATTGCCGCTCGTCGCATCGGCGGCATCGTTTGCATCGGCATTGGCATTGCCTTGCGCGCCTTCATCTGAACCGACCGAGCTTTCCTGCGCCGCGGAGGCATCGCTTGCCGTATCGGCATACGAAACCTTCGTGATGGGCGAAAGACCCAGCACCAGGATGACCGTCATGAGCACGGCGAACACCATCGACGCAAGAGAACGAGATGGCGCCGTCGCCGTTGCCGAATTCACACCAGCTTCGTTAGAGCGATTGCTTTTCATGGAAAGATTCCTCTTCATATCTACTACGCTCCCATCCCATCGTCAGCCTGCTTCGCACGCTTCTTACGAAGGAGGAAGAATGCCAAGGCCGCCAACAGCAAAAGGGCGACAAGCCCTGCCGCGATAAGGCCGAAGCTCGGGCCATCTTGCGCGAAGTCGGCGGCGGAAAGAGGCGTCTGGGCGTCGGTGATGCGCTCGGAGTAGGCGCTATCGCCGCTCGGAGCGGTTGCGTTGCTTGCCTGAGCCGAGCTGCCGTTTGCATTCGTGCTTGCAACCGAGGTGTAGGGCGTGGAAGCCAGCAGGCCACCCGTGGTGCGGGCGCCGGTGGTGCCGGAAGAAGCCTTATTGCCCGAGGTGTTTGTTGTCACCTTGCCGTCGGAATCAATGGTGTAGTAGCGGATGCCGCCATCGATGATCTGCGTGCGCGTCACCGTGACGTCGCCCTTTGAAATCGCCCCAGGCAGCGCGTAGTAAACGGTGTAGGTGCGATACGGATCGTAGAAGCGATGAGTGATGGGCGCGCTCTGACCGCTCAGGCGCTCGTAGCTTTCGCCCTCGTAGCTAAGGCTCTCGGGCGAGGTGATTGAAAGAGCGGCGTCGTTCGGGCTGCAGCTAAGCGTGGTGCTACCGAGCTCGGTGCCGCTGACGGCATCAACGTAGCGCACCGTTACGTCATAGGCAGAGGGAACGACCACGTCCGAGCTGGCATAGTAGACCGTATCGGAGAGCAAACGACCCTTCTTCAAGTCCTGCCAGGCGTAGCTGAGCTTGCTCTCGGTGCCGCAACGCTTGTAAGTAACGCCGTCCTTCTCGTAAGTTTCGGGCAAGGCGACCTCGGCAGCTTTTGAGGAAGTAACGCTCGCCTTCTTGGACTCAACCAGCTCAACCTGGGTGTTGCCGTTCTTGCCGGCACTCACCAGGGCGAAATTAACGGTGTACTCAAGGTCGGTTTCCTTGGCCTTGTACTTAAGGGTGTATTCCTGGGCGCCATCGCGCGTGAGGGAAAGCTCCTCGGCTTCCTTGGCGCTGTACTCGTTGCCCAGGCTGTCGCTTGCACCATCGAGCACGTAGTACTTAACCTCGGAGTTCTTTGCCTGGGAGAAGATGGTGGCCGGGGCATACAGGTAGCCGCCGGCGCCAACGTTCACGAGGTCGGCCATGAGCTGCTTGCCGCTAGCATCGACGTACTTCAAGGCAACTTCCTGCGTGGTGGTGTCGGCCTCAGACTGGGCAACGCAGTAGATACGCTGCGAAGGCGAATTCGCGGAAAGTTTCACCTGAGAGCTTGCAGACATGGGAGTGTAGACCTTGCCGTTAACCTCAACGGAGGTGCGAAGATCGACCAGCTTCTCTTCGTCTTTTGCAAGAAGGTGGCTATCGCTATCGAGGATGTTGCCCTCTTCGTCAACATAGGTTACCGAGGCAGTGGTGCTTTCGCTCTCGTCCACTTTCTCGTAGGAAACCCAAAGAACGCCGTCCTTCAAGGTGGGAGCAACCTTATTGCTGCCCACCAAACGATAGGTGTTGTCGCCGCGGACGATCTGCACGGGCGCGGTAAGGGCAAGCTCGGCCTCGGAGGCCCTGGCGGTGCGGATACCGATCATGCTCTGCTCGACGGAGCCGACGGGCTCGCCGTCAACCTGCATGCACACAGCATAGGTTTTAAAGGACTGAAGAGCCGCGGCGCCCTGGCGATCCGCGGTCTTGGCCTTGTAGAAGTCCAGGGTGATCTTGCCGCTATGCTTGGCAACATAGGAGGCCTTCGCATCAAGCTGAACGATGCCGAAGGTGTCGTCGGCCTTGTCGAAGCGATACTCCATATCGGAGGTCACGATCTTGCCGTCAACCGCGATATCGGCGTACAAGGTATCGCCAGCAAGACCAGCCACCGTGGCGCATTCGAAGGAATCACCGCTGATTTGCAAAGTGTCGGCACCGCGAACAACAGGCTCGCTCTCCCCCGCAGCCGAGGAAGCCTCGTCCGCGAACGCCTTTGCAGGCGCTGCGCCGAAGCACGTCAACGACATCGACAGCGCAAGCATCACGCAACAGGTGAAAAGAAGCGCAAACCGGCTTTTAATCGCCCTCATGGAACCACCATTCCCTTACTCCGGCGCCTCGCAACGGAAGCAGCCGGCGGCTTTCGCGCTTTTTACAATGGGAAACCCTGACGGCGCCCCATCCCTTGCACGAAAACCCTTCCTCCAGACTCCGTTTCGCATAACGCCGGCAAATCAAAAGCCACAAGCTCACGTGCAACGAGACTTGCTACCCACCTTGCGCAGACGACGTCATGCGTTCCAATAAAAATACGGTCACAAGCTGATTCGAAAATTACTTGTGACCGTACGTAGTTAAACATTGGAATTATGTTTCCAACTTTACAGCTGTTTAAGGTTTATTTCAGTATTCCTTTTATAAAATTTGGAATTTTTTACAAAATCTCATAGCTATTTCATAAAGAAAGTAACCGATTTTGCAATTTGAGCCGGATTTAAACAAAAGCCGCACTGCCTAGGTTTAAACCAGCGTGCCGAGCAACGCTCGACGCAGCATTAATCAAAACGTTAAGCAGTACGGCCTAGGCAACAAAAGCTAAGCGCGCGAGGAAAGATCTTGGTAGATGAGGTGCAGGCCCTCAAGGGTAAGCTCAAGGCTGATCTCTTGGATGCTGCGCGACATCGGGGCGATACGGTGGGAAAGGCCGCCGGTGGCAACGACCTTGCATTTGTAGCCCAGCTGCTCCTCGATGCGCTCGACCAGGCCATCGATACGAGCCGCCTCGCCTACGGCGATGCCAACCTGAACCGCCTCCGAGGTATTGCGACCGATGGCAACGCCAGGGTCCTCAAGCTCGACGGAACGCAGAAGGGCGGCACGCTGCACCAAGGTTCGAAGCGAGGTGTCCACACCGGGGGCAATGATGCCACCGCGGAAAACCCCATCCTTATCGATGACCTCGATGTTGGTTGCCGTGCCGAAGTCGACCACGATAACCGGGCACTCAAACTTGGCCTTAGCGGCAACAGCATCGGCCACACGGTCAGCACCAAGCTCGGCGAACTCGCCATCCTGGATGCCCAGAAGATGACGACAGTTATCCACCGAGACGATGATCGCCTCGACGCCGAAGGAGCGCTGAACGACCTTTTCCCAGTTATGGGTCAAAGGCGGGACGACGGAGGCGACGATGGCGCCCGTCACCGCGCTGCGATCGATGTCCTCGGCGCCAAGCAAGGCATGCAGCTTGATCCTGAGTTCGTCAGAAGTGTAGTCGGTGTTGGTGGCAAGACGCCACATGTGCAGCAGCGCACCCCCCGAATATACGCCGACGACCGTTTGGGTATTTCCGATATCGATAGTAAGCAGCACGACAGTGCCCCTTTGCTCCCCTGCGTTAATTAAGCAACGTGTTGGATGCTACCACATCGCTTGAGTGCGCTAGACCTTTTACTAACGGATTGCAACACGAACGGCCTGGGCGACCAAAACAGCCAGGACCATCTTGCAGGCATCGATGGGCACGAAAGGAGCGACGGCGGCAACGAAGGCGGCCTCGATGCTCATGCCTGCGGAAATGGACAGCCATGCCCAGCCAAACACGTAAAGAACAGCAAGGAAGACAACGCCCATCAAGATGTTGCGAGCCAGATCGCCCGCAGAAATCTTAGCGCCCAGGAAGTTCTTGGTCTCGGTTGCGCTGAAGAAGGGGATCTTGCGCAGAAGGTGGGCGGCGCCCAGGGCGATGGCTGCGGCAACCAGGAAGCCGACGATGAAGCCGCCCGTGGGGCCGAGCAGGGAGGCGATACCGCCCTTGAAGCCGGCGAAAACAGGCAGACCAACGGCGCCAAGCACCAGGTAGCAGGCGATTGCGGCCAGAGCCTCGCTGGGAGCCAGCGCGAAGAGCGCGAACATCACAGCAAAGGTCTGCAGGGTGAAGGGCACGGGACCGAAGGGAACGGTGACCCAAGCGCCAACCGCCATCAAGACGACGGACAGGGCAACGTAGGCCACGGAGCGGGAACGGGAACGATTGGTGGAAGGATTGACAGCAGCGGCGGTCATGACGGTCCTTTCATCTTCGCAACGGCGAAGCTTAAAGCGCCAGCGCACGACTTTCAGGAAGTCGGCCGCGCGAACTCCGTGCCGCACGGGTAACTGGACACAAATACTAACTTGTCCATCATACGTAAGGCGCCCAGCGGCGCAAGTATGAACACGTAGCATTTTCAATTGCCTATAGACC
>CAVBOO010000057.1:0-6444 GCA_963597045.1 bacterium
CCTTATAGCGCTCAACCCCGGAGGCATCCTTATCAACAAAAATGCCTCTAGCATGCATAAGCTGCTCAACAAGCTCTCCATGCCAGGGCGCCGACAAATCGAAATGCACGGTCGTTTGAGCTTGATCGCCAACAAACGGCCCCACACCGGAGGCGGCCATGTCACTCCCCGGAAAAAACCTGAGCAGCTTCTCCGGGAAAATAAAGCTCATATACGCAGAACCCTTCATGTTCACAACGCGATGCGGAACGCCGGAATTGAAGAATGCGCCCTGCCCCTTGCGGCAAAGAAAATGCTCGCCCGCGCAATCGATGGATACACGGCCTTGGGTGACCACCAAAAACTGCAGGTCGTCATGCCAATGAATCCTCTTAAAGCCGAGCTCGGCCGGAGTACTCACCCCATCATGAACATGCAGAACAAGAACAGGAAATGGATCTTCCACCTTGGGATTGGGCGCGTGCATGAATTCACGACGGTTAATGCCGTCCTGAAGCCCATCGTTGCTCTTGCTCATGCCCATACGCTCCCTCGCAAACTCGCACGAAACAATCTGGCTATACTATAATTTTCCGGCATTACCTTTAAATGGATAAGGACAAAGCTATGCCTGCACCAATGTATTTTTCTCGTCGCGAGGCCATTTCCCTTGGGGCGACTGCCGCAGCGGCGATTGTCCTCGCTTCGCTTACGGGCTGCTCCGGCACCCAGCAGCAAAGCGCGAGCACTCTGCGGGTCGGCGTGCGCGGCGACGTGGCAGGCTTCGGTTCGTACAACGAGAAAAACAACAAATAATACGGCCTCGAGATCGACATAGCCGAGGAGCTTGCGAATCGCCTGGGCTATAAAGACGTCGCCTATACCCAGGTCACCCCCGAAACACGCAAGGAAACCTTGCTGAACGACGAGGTTGACTGCCTTATCGCCTGCTATTCGGTTTCCGATTCCCGTAAAAGGAACTTCGACTTCTCCGATGCGTATTACGACGACTCCATCATTCTCATGGTCGAGAAAAGCTCGCTCATAACCAGCACGAAAAAGCTTTCCGGCGCCACTTTCGGCACGGTATCGGGTGCGAACACCGCCCCTCAGCTTGCGCAGTATCTCATCGACAAAGGTTTTTCCAAGGGCAAGAAGCTCAAGGCGAACAAAGACAACACGCACGTCGTGTTCGACACCTGGACCCTTCTTCAGTTCGACAGCTACAAAGAGCTCTCAGACGCCCTGGAATCCGGGAAGGTCGACGCGATGGCCTGCGATGGCGCGATCGCGAAAGCCTACACCAACGACGACCGCATGCTCGTGAAGGATTTCTCGATAGATCCACAGCACTACGCCGTGGCAACCAATAAGGACTCGGAGCTTTCCCAGTCCGTGAAAGATGCGATCTCGAACATGCTTGACGACAAAACCATCGCCAACCTCATTGAAAAATGGAGCTAGGAACAATATGTCCACCAGATTGAAAAAGAAGACCCTTCTGCTCGTTGCCGCCATCATCGTCTGCATGCTGGCAATGGGCTTCCTGCTCTCCAGCATGCAGGAACGGCTCACCCTCGATCGCTGCGACGAGGAAATCGCGCAGCAGGCGGAAAACCTGCCGCAGCTCCTGAAAGACGCGAGCGATGAGACCAAGCAGAACACGCAAACCTTCGACGCCATCTACCAAAGCAAGGCCGAAACCGTGGCTTTCATGGCGAACAACAACGCCGGCTTCAAGTCGACGAATTCGAAGATGAAGAAGTACAAAAAGCTCCTCGAGGTCGACAACGTCATGATCGTCTCGCGCGAGGGCAAGATCATCGCGCAGGCAAAAGAAACGAAAGCCGACTTCACGCACCAGCGCTTCAACAGCCTGAAAAAGTGCCTTAAAAAGGGTGGCGCCTCGGACGCTGTGGAGATCGAGCTTACCGACCAGGACTGGCTCGATCGCTACTATGCCGCGAAGATCGACGACGATACCATGGTCGTCATCGAGCAGTCCCCCACCGAGCTAAGGGAGCTCATCGAGGAAACGGGCTCGAGCGAGAGCGTCCTTAAGAACGTGTCGGTTCTTGGCCATGGCTTCGTCATGGAGATCTCGGCGCAAGACTACCTCATAACGTATCACCCGAAGTCCGAGCTCATCGGCTGCGACGCAATCGACTCCGGCATCGATGCGGGCGATCTGTCCGATGGAAACCACTTCTGGGCAACCATCGGCGGCGAGAAGCTGTACTGCGGCGTCTCGCAGATCGATGACGCCTACTACGTGTTCGCCGTTCCCGAGAGCGATCTTGCCACGAGCAGGACCATCACCGTCGCCGTCATCCTCTTCGCCTTCCTTGCGGTCATGGTGGCTGTGGCCCTTTACGGCATTTACGTCATCAGGGACGACGAGAAGGACCCAACGCAGCAGCAGGGCAGAACGCTCGGCGCCTACCGATACAACCGCTCCATCGGCAAGAAAGCCTTCGCCTTATCGCTCATCGGCTTCCTCGTGGTCATCGGCGTGAGCTTCTACATGCAGACGCTCTTCGCCCTCTCAAGCCAATCGGTCACGAACAGCGAAAAGTCGAGCCAGATCAGCGAGACGCTGCAGCGCGCGGACGATCGCGCGGACGAGCTGCGCGACCAGTACAGCGAGCGCTACCTTTCCAAATGCCGCGCCGCCGCCTACATCATCGACAAAAACTCCTCACTGGCCACGAAGAAAAAGCTAAGCGAGCTTGCCGACGTGCTCCAGATTGCGGCCATCTACGTGCTTGACGGAAACGGCGACCTCATCTCGGCAAGCACCCCTCAGAAAAGCTATAGCCTCTCAACCGACCCCAACGACAGCTCCTACGCCTTCAGGGCTTTGCTCGGAGGAAAAGAAGAGCTCGTGCAGCCGGTAACAACCAATGACACAACCGGCGAGGCACAGCAGTTCATCGGCGTGGCAACGCACGATTCCGACGGTTACGCCAACGGCCTTGTGCAGATAGCCGTGCGCCCCATGCGCTTGGAAAACCTGCTCGCGAGCGTGAAGATCGACCGCGTGCTCGATGGCGTCAAAGTGGGTTCCGAGGGCTTCGCGTTCGCCGTCGACAAAAGCAGCGGCGAGATAGCCTACTACCCGGACAGCAACGTTCAGGGCAAGCAGGCAACTGAGGTTGGGATCAAGGAATCCCAGCTTGCGGACGGCTACTCCGACTACATCACCATTTCCGGCCAAACCTATTTCGCATCGTGCACCGAAGTTGACGGGTACTACCTCTTCGTCGCCGGCAATGAAGGCGAGCTCATGAGCGAGCGAGGCCCGCTCACCGAGGCCACCGCCGTCCTCGCTGCGATCTGCTTCGCCTTCATATTCCTGGTGCTCGCGTTCGAGCGCAAACGTGGGGCCTCGGGCGAAACCGCACCGTCGCCGGCAAGCGCCCACAACGAGGACGCGCGCGTCATAGATGTAACCATGGCCGATGGACGCCGGAAGAAGAGCGAGAGCGCTGTTAGCCGCTGGCTCACCCAGTCGCTCAACTGGCACGAGAAATCGCCTGAACAAAAGCTCGGGACGACCATCCGTTGGTTCATGGGCGCAGCCGCATTCATCGTGTGCTTCGCTGTGGTGTTCAAAGACAACATCTTCCCCGAGAACTCGGTGATCAGCTACATCCTTGCGGGCAACTGGGAGCGAGGGCTCAACGTCTTCGCTGCCACCGCCTCCGTCATGTACGCCTGCGTCGCGCTTACCGTAGCCGCCATCTTGCGCTGGCTTTTGCGCTTGCTCTCCGATGTGCTAGGGGCGCGCGGCGAGACCGTGTGCCGCCTGCTGTCGAGCATCGTTAAGTACGGCACGGTCATCTTCATGCTGTATTGGTGCCTTGGCGTTCTTGGCGTCGACACAACGACGTTGCTCGCAAGCGCCGGCATCATCACCTTGGCCTTGAGCTTCGGCGCAAAGGATCTTGTCACCGATATACTGAACGGGCTGTTCATCATCTTTGAAGGTGAGTTCCGCGTGGGCGATATCATCGCCGTCGGCGGCCAAACCGGCACGGTGATGGAAATCGGCGTGCGCACGACGAAGATCAAGAACGGAAGCGGCGACGTGCTGGTTTTGCGCAACAGCGGAATTTCGAATGTCCTGAACAAGACCAAGCTCGACTCCTACGCCAACGTCGACATCATCTTGCCGCTCGGCGAATCGCTACCCCATCTTGAAAACGTGCTCGCTGAAGAGCTGCCCGAGATTCGCAAGAGGGTTCCCATGATCACCGACGGGCCGTTCTACAAGGGCGTCATCGATCTTACCGACTCATCTATGACCATTCGCGTTGTCGCGACTTGCGACGAACAGGATCGCGGCCAGCTTGAGCGCACTTTGAAACGCGAGATGAAGCTTGTTCTTTCGCGTAACGACATCGCGCCCTACCAGCTCGAGTTCACTCACGGCCAAGCTTCCGAAATGCGCAGCGCGGAAAATATCGCGGAGCTTCGCCAGGCCGACCGCTTCAAAGAGCAACAGGAAAAAGCCGCCAAAACCATCGGCAACGACGAGGAAGAGAAGTAGGTACCTCCGTCAACCGCCTGGCAATATGCCAAGGGTATGACTGAATTGATGAGGGAGGCACCTCAAACGCAAAGCCGCTTCCTGTGCGCTCTCTTATAATGATAAGGACGCACACGAACAGTGAAGGGGGGGTGCCATGCTGTACCAGCTCATGAACAAGGACGTGGTAGTTGCCACGTATAAAGAGCACGAGGAAATCGACGACTGCTACTACGAGCTTGTCGAGCAGTTCGATCACTACCTTCCCTACAGCTTCATCGACATCAACGATTGGATCGACGGCCGGCAAATCGCCAAACATCGCAGCTCCATCGAGAAGCTCATGCGCGAGTTGGGACTCACCACTCGGCACGACTTCATCGGCATGGTGCGTTGCCTCTCGCTCACCGACACCTTCTGGATGAAACGCGAAGACGAGCCTTTGAGCTGGGAAGACGTCTCGCTATATCGCAATCCTTTCGACGACGTAATCGCACGCATCGCCTTCGACGGTACCGGCATGTATGGGCGCCAGAACTCCCCTACCTCACCCGAGTTCGCTACATCGGGCTCGTTCGCCAAATGCTGGATACGGGAAAAGGGGCAAATATTCCTGCTCAAGCGCGGCTCCACCGGATATGCAAACGCCGGTTTCGAGCCGTATTCGGAAAAACTCGCATCCGACTTGTTGCAGGCTGCGAAAACCGAGCATATCCCCTATTCGCTTGTTAAATTTCACGACAAATTAGCGTGCAAGTGCCCCATCTTCACCTCGGAGGAACAAGGATTCGTCTCCGCGCACCGCTTCTTCAACCGCAACTTCGGCGTTTCCGACATGCTCAAATTCTCCGCCGAGCACGGTGCAGAGGAAAGCTTCCGCGAGATGATCGTGATGGACGCGATCATGGCCAACATTGATAGACACTCCGGCAACTACGGCTTCTTGGTCGACAACGCCACAGGCGAGATCCTGCGCATGGCGCCGCTTTTCGACCACAACATGGCATGCCTGCCCATGATGATGGAGATGGACGACTTCGAGGAATACCTCAACGCCATCGGCCCCAAGATCGGCTCGGACTTCGTGCAAATCGCTCGCGCAGTCATGACGCCTGCCATCCGCGCCAAGCTCATCGAGCTGAAGGACTTCGAATACGAAGACCCCGGCTTCGACTACCCGCAATGGAAGCTCGACGCCGTGAACCGCCTGAAAAACCGCCAGATCAAGGCATTGCTCGATTAATTTATTGCTGCATTTACGCAAATCCGGTGTCCAGCAAACGCCTGCTGCACACCGGATTCTTCAAGATTCTTTTGGATTTTCCTAGACGCTTCCAGCTAGAAGAACAAAAGCGCGACGGCGGAAACGAAGACAAGCAGAATCACGGACGCGATGAAGGCTGCGGCAAAAGCGCTGCGGCCGCCGGTAAGCAGCGCACGGAAGTTCACCGTCATACCCAGGGCAGCCATGGCCATGCCAAGAAGCAGGTAGCTTGCGCTCACCAGGGCGCTCAGAGCCTCCTGCGGCAGCGGGGCGAAGGTGCCTATGACGCTCGTGGCGATGAAGCCGGCCATGAACCAAGGAATGGGAACCTTGCCCGTGCCGCCTTCCTTCGCTTTTTCCGACCTGCGGTACCACAGCCCGATGATTACGGCCGCCGGGGCCAGCAACAGCACGCGCGAAAGCTTGGTGATGATGGCAATGTCCAGGCTCTCGCCCCCGCCGGTGCCGCCCGCTGCCACGGCATGGGCAATCTCATGCAACGAACCGCCTGCCAACACGCCGAACTGCGTCGCGCTCATGCCAAGCAGGGGTCCCACCGCAATGTCCACCAGAGTGAACAGCGTTCCCAAAATGGCAACGATGGCCACGGCAACCACCTTGTTCTCGGCATGCTGCGCGGTTTCCTCCTTGCTGGAGGGAAGCTGCGAGG
>CAVBOO010000058.1:0-6399 GCA_963597045.1 bacterium
CCTTCGTGCCCGCCGATGCCAACCTTCATGTTGGTGGAGCGGCTACCCATGACCACGGGGACGTTGAAGCCGCCCATGACCGCAAGGTATCCGTACATGCCCTTCCTTGCCTGCCCAAGGGCGAGCGTCTGGCCGGAACGCACCGGAATGGTGCGGTTCATGGCGATGGGCACGCCGTCGAGCGTGGCCCCGAAGTCGCCGCCCGTGAGCGCGAAAAAGCTATCGCGCGTGAAAAGCAAGGTTGGGCCCATCATGCAGAACTCGAGCACCGCAGCGTCCTCGGGATTGCCCAGAAGAGCGTTCGCACGACGGCGAGCACGATGATCCATGGCGCCCGAAGGCGAAAAACCGCTGCCCAAGTAACCCCAGCGACCTTCGTCCTGGATGGTAGCCATGATGCCTGGCTTGGAAACGTACAGGGCCATTTAGCTCACCGGCCCTTCTTCGATAACGATGCAGCGATACGTGCCGGACTCCACCTCGGAGGCGATTCGGTCGTACTCGCTGCGCGTGATGGGGACGAAACGCAGATAATCGCCCGCCGCATACAAGATAGGCTCATCGCGATCGGCGTCGTAGGGGCGCAGCGGTGTGCGCCCGATAAGCTGCCAACCGCCGGGGCTTGCCAACGGGTAGATACCCGTTTGGGCACCACCGATGCCAACGCTGCCGGCGGGGATGCTTGTTCGCGGCACGTCCAAGCGCGGCGTGTGAAGGCGCTCGTCCAGGCCGCCCAAATAGGCGAAGCCGGGCAGGAAGCCCAGCATATTTATTAGGTAATCATGGCCGGAATGGAGTTCGACGACTTCCTGCTCGCTTAGGCCCGAATGCTCCATGACGGTACCGATGTCCTCGCCGAACTCGCCGCCGTAGCACACGGGAATCTCGAAGATGCGGCGCGTGCCCTCCTCGCCCAAGCTGAGCGATTCAAGCTGCTCGGAGATCTGCGAGACAAGCAGAGCATGGCCGATTTGCACCGGGTCGTAGCACACCATCACCGAGCAGAACGTGGGCACCAGTTCCTTAACGCCAGGGATGTTGGCCTTGCCGATGGCGTCAACTGCCGCACGCACGAGCTTGCTCGCCTCGTCGGAAATGGAATCCGACAGCACCACGTTGATGGCCGAATCGCCCGAGGTCGTGATCTTGAAGGCCACGCAAGAGCCCCTTTCATACCGGATGAGATTCGTTTCATGGCCTGCATTCGCCTCATGCTTGAAGCACAGTTGCAGGCCATCCCTATTCTAAGAAACGATGCATCCCTTTTGTTTCACGTAGGGAAAAAGGTTGCTTGTTCGTGTTCAGCGGGCACAGGCCTACGCCGCGCACTTCGAGACGCTTAAGGGCTAACCCCACTTATGCACGTACTCCATCAATGCATCCCAGTCGCGGCGGATCTGGTCGTAACCTGCCTGGAAGTTTTCCTTCAACAGATGCACGTCGCGCTCCGTCCCCGAAAGGGTCAGGTCGTCGCAGTAGAAAACGTAGGCGCGGCCGTCCTTCTCCCATTCGTCGAGCAGATCGCAGGATTCGTTGTAGCGCTCCGAACGGCTTAGGGCCGCCTGGCGCATCGCGGGGTAATCGCGGAAGAAGGCGCGCGCCCATTCGTTGTGATCGTCCTTGCGATAGCCGCGCTTGCGCGTGCGCACAACCACCACGTGCTCGAAACCGTCCGCTTCGATCTTGGCCAAGGGCAAGCCTCCGCCGGTGGCAAACCCGCCATCGTAGCACACGTGCCCGTCGATCACGGGGGCGGGCATGAACATCGGCAAGGTCGAGGAGGCGCGCACCATCACCGTCAAGCGATCGAGCGAGCTCATGTCCTCCTTGGTGAAGTACAAGTCCTCGCCGGTGTCGCGATCGATGGCGGGCACGCAGCACTGCGCCGGATTTTGCCTAAAGGTGCCGAAATCGAAGGGGATCACGCCGTCGGGCTTGCCCGCCTGCTGATAGATGTACTCGGCGTTGAAGGCGCCCTTGCCACGCAGAAAGGTGCCCAGGCTGCCCGTGCGTGGATCTTCCATGAACTCCGTAAAGGAAACCGAGGTACGCCAGGCATCGCGCGACAGGTAGTTGACCAAGTTGCTCGAGCCCGCCGAAACACCGTATACCTGGTTGAAGAAAATTCCCTGCTCAAGCAGATAGGTCGCAACGGCGCTGGTGTAGGCGCCGCGCATCGAGCCGCCTTCGAACAACAGCGCGGTGTTGAACACATTGCTTTTCAGGGCGGATGCTTGGGCGGTGGGAGCCGCGTCGGAGCTGAAGGCAGGCTTGGCTGCCTGCTGCACAACGGCGGTTTGTGGCTCCAAATTTCGCACGGCAACGGTCGACTTCGCCATGGCGGTGGGCTGTGCTTCCCCATCTGGCGCCGGGATCGCTGCGGACGTCCCTTGCTGGGCCACATCGGCAGCAGGGCCCGCAAGCGGCGCTGCTTTCTTCTTCCAGCCGCCCGAGACATGCGAGCTCAGCGGCGCCGCTTTCACGCGAACGACGTTGCCGGCATGCAAGCCCGCTCGAACCAGTTTCTTTACCTTGGATACGCTGCCTGGAGCAGCAGTTTTGATCTTTTTCATAAGCAGAAGGATACGCCTGCAGCGCTGTTTGCGCCCAAGGCTCCCGCCCAAACTTCATCAAGGTTCCACCGACCGCAAAAACCACTATCGACGTCGTACGAAGCCCATCTGCTAGTATGTTTTCACGAAAACACACGAAATCGGGGGCGGCGAACACTGTAAAAGCCCCGCCAAGGCAAAACCGAAGATCAACCACGCCCAAGCCTTAAGGATCGCCATGAATTTCCTTGCATCTCACAAACGACCTCTCGTCATCGCGGGCATTGCGCTGGCACTCGTCGCCGTGCTTGCCGCCCTGCCCTTCTGTCTAAACGCGGGCAGCACCTCGGGCAACCCCTCGGACAGCGCCCCCAGCGTAACGGCCGGCACAAACACCGCCGAGGCCAAGGCGTCTAGCAAGGCTCTGAGTGTGGGCAAGACCTACAAATACGACCTCAACGGCGACAAGAAAAAAGAGTCGCTCGTAATAAAAAGCCTCAACTACTCCAAGGGCGATCAGGGTTATTCGAAGCTCGGCATCTACGTAAACGGCAAGCTCATCTGGTCAAAGTCGAAATCGACGCAGTTCTTTTCCTCCGTATCGGCGCGCTTGATCACGCTCAAGAACGGCAAGCGCTACGTTTGGGTGAAGGCTGCCGCCCAGGATGGGGTTTGCTTCTCCAACAACCTGCTGCGCCTTTCCGGCAAGAAGTTCAAGTCGTACGACCTCATGCTCTCCAGCACCTACGGCGTTGACTACGGCACCTCGTTCGTCAAGGTCAGCGGCAACACCATCACCATGAAACACAAGTACGACACCGCCACCACGGGCATCACGAGCTTCAAGTTCAGCTACAAATACACCAAGGGCAAGCTGAAGCGCGCAAGCGGAACGGCCAGCATTTCCTACAAGGCCTATGCCAACTACTCAAATTACAGCGGCAACACCGTTTGGCTGCACCATGGCGTGAAGCTCACCGCCTACACCAGCACCAAGTTCAAGAAGAAGGCGTTCACCGTTTCCGCCAAGAGCGCCTTCAAGGCGAGCAAGATCGTCGTTTCGGGAAGCAAAGTCTACTTCAAGATCAGCAACGGCAAGAAGTGGGGCTGGATCAAGGCATCCACCAGCTATTCCAGCCTCAACGCCCGCTACGCTTAGGGGCGAGCCGGCGGATGCTGCGCCCAAAACCGGCCGCAGCATCCGATCTAGCGCATCCGATTCTACATAGCAGCGCTGTTAGTCTCCGCGTTCCATACCAATGAAACAGAAAGGGCCGGCGCTTGCCGGCCCCAACCATTCCCCTGGCAAATTTGCAAACGCTTAGAGAGAGGCGACCTTGCGGGCCGTGCTTAACAGCTGGTAGTCATGGTCGCTCCAAGATTGAAGATCGCAGGCATGCACGGCATCGCGGCAAAGATCCAAAAACGCAGTAGCGCTTTCAAGGAAGCATCCGCGCGCGTACTCACCCGTGCCAAGTGCGGCCGTTTTACCATCGGCGTAAAGGGTCCACCTGTCAGGATTGCGCTCATCGTCGCCCTCGAGCACAAGCTGCAGAACATGCGCGGTGCCGTTTTCGGCAAGCTCAGCTTCAAGCAAGCCAACCGAATAGCGCATCTGATGGCCCAGGTTGTCCTTGGCCATACCCGACACGAACCCGTGAGGGACATCGAGCAGATGCAGGCGCTTGGGAGCGACGCTCAAGTTGAGGAAGTTCTTGCTGGTGGAGTTGCTGGAACGCAGAGAAGTATTGCCCATGATAGGCTCCTTTCATCGATGTTGGCATTGCCACCATTGCCTATTGGCTGGTTGGCGCCGGGATCATCGAGCCAACTCTCTACCCCGACTCTGGATAAAATTCGCCTGCCTATTAGCAGGTACATTTAACCTACCATGGATTGTGGAGCGAACGCCTCATCACCACAACTTGAACACAAAGGCAGGCAAAAACAGAACAGCCAAAGCCCAGGTTGCCGATTTGAGCTTTCAAAAAGCGAAACCAGCGACAGCCGCGCCTGTTTAAAACTGAAAAGAGGAAAGGGTTTTACCCTTTCCTCTTTTTCATACTCTTGCTATGTCTGTATCCTATGCTTACCGAAGCTCATGGCTGCCGCAAGCAAATCCCTACCTACGAGCAAAACCTCGACGGATCAAGATCGCACCGCAGGTGAGCGCGCCCAAGAAGGCAAGGCTTAAAGCCAAGCCAGAGGCATCGCCGGTGTGCGGAGTTTCGTTGCTCGAATTGGAATCTGATCCACTCTCAGAGTCTTCAGAACCAGACGTGCCGGAAGGATCGTCGCCATCGCTATCAGGGTTTACTGCATCGCCATCGGAGCCGCCCTTATCGCCATCTTGAGAATCTTGCTTCCACTTAGCATAGATGGTCGCGTCTGCCGTAACAGGTGCAGCAAAATCGTACTCGGCAGTAAGCGCTTCATCAGCATACCAACCAGCAAAGGTGTAGCCGTCCTTTACAGGGTTAGCGGGCTGCTGGGCGCATTTGCCGTCTTCGACTTCCTGAGCATCAACACCCGAGCCGCCAGCGCTGTCAAAGGTCACCGTATGCTTAATGACGTAAGCGAACTCGGCAGTATCACTTGCATTCATTCCGTCGCAGAAGGCTTTAGCCTTAACCGTTGTGCTATGCGCAAGCTCAATAACGTCCGTATATACAGCGCTATCCTCGGTGGGCTCGCTTCCATCGGTTGTATAGCGAACAACCGCACCTTCCGTATCGCAGCTCAGCTCAAGAGCCTGAGTGCCCAAATAAGTGCCAGGCTGGATACTGGCCGTAGGCGCAACAACAGTCTCGGGGGCAACAACGTTCACTTTGAGTTTTACTTTTTCAGGAGCACCTGTGCTGTCTACGTTGCTTGGATATTTAACCGTGCCTTCAACCTCAAAAGATTGAGCCTCAAGCTTGGTCTTATCAAAACCAGTTACCGTATTCCAGTCGATATCAAGCATTCCGGTTTCGCCACATTCGTAGGTCGCTGCCACCTGCTGAGGCAGACCCCAGGAGTTTGCGTCTCCTTCATCTTGTTTGGCTTGAGACTTCCACGCAGCAGCAAACGAAATGTTTGCATCGCTAAGGTTAGCCAACGATTTCAGCTTGTATTTTTCAGTAGACGGGCAAGCTACATAGAGCGTAGCCTTGCCGTCTTCTTGCATTACGTAAGCTTCTTTATCGCTAGCGCTTCCGTTAATGCGTGTTGTCAAATTCTCTTCCGACAAGACGTACTTAACACCGCTCAGTTCGGCGGTATTGAGGTCCAAGGAAGCTAGATAGCTTGTTGCGTGAGCAGCGGTAGGATCAGCGGGAGACCAAGTAATCGTAGCTTTGCCAACAAAGTAACTAGTCACATCTTCGTACTCTGAAGACCCTGCTATCTTGGCCTTAACGCTTGCGTCTGTAGCCAAAGTCTCATCGGCCTGAGGAAGCGTAATGCCAAAATCAAGCTCGGTTACTACCGGGTTGTAAACAGCGATAACTTTTGTATCTTCGGTAATGTTTGCCAGCTTATAGGTTGGATTCGTGCTTATTACCGATCCGTCCTTATCAATCCACTTTTCAAACGAATAACCAGGCCATTCAGCGGCATCAAGAACAAAGGACCCTCCGTCCTCTACGGGATTCGATTCGGAGCCCTTGGAGCCATGATGCCCCTCTGCAGCCGTATCGGCATAAGAAACGGTTAGCTCATGTTTCTGAACGGCTTGGTCGTTACTAATAATGTAGAACGCACTGCGCGATGCTGATTTGATGCCATCTTTTTCTGCCCAGGTTTCAAGCTTATAGGTATACTGCTTGCTTGCGCTGGGCGAAGCTAGACTGATATTGTCGCTATA
>CAVBOO010000059.1:0-6353 GCA_963597045.1 bacterium
AACCCCTGACCTCATGGCTGCCAGCCATGCGCTCTCCCAGCTGAGCTAATGCCCCAAAAGCAGGATTTATAATACCTGACTCACAAAAACCGTCAAGCGGTTTTTTTGGTTTTTTGAAAAAGCCAGGTCAGGCAAAGCCTACGAAGGGCTTTAGGCCATCTGGACGGGAGAGCCCTGACCCTCGATCTTGCGAGAAGCGTAGAAGGTGACGCCGCCGAAGACCTCGGCGATAGAGTGATCGTGATCGGTGCCGGGGATGAAAGGATCGTTGACGAACTCGGTCACCGTAGGCAGCAGCTGGCTGCAGTCGACGAAATGACCCTTTTCGTTGAGTTGGTTGGTGTCTTGCGCGCGCCAATAGATGTCGTTCGCATCGGTAAGGTAATAGGTGTTCTCACCGTAGGACATGAAAGCAGAATGCTCGGTACGCAAGTGCTCTACCAGCTGATCGAGGTTTTCGAATTCCAAAGGCTCGGTGGACATCCTTCCCATAAAGGGCTCCCTTCTTGTTTTGAGTGAAAGAGATGCATACAGCATGGCCCAAGCCGCATGCTGCGCAGGACTCAATAGTAACAGTATTTGCGCCCTTAATTCTTCCTGCTTGGATCTAGGCGTGTCGATCGCAGGATATCGCGCGGGCGCAGCGCGAATTCGGTGGTGATGGCATACAGATGCATGCCTTTGTTGGCCATATCGACAGAAACCTGATCGTAATCAGCCAGACGCTCACAAGGAAGCTCGTCGATCGGCGAAGGCTTGCGAGCTTGAGGCGAATCGGACGAATCAGCCGAGGCGGCAGCCTTGGAAACGTCGGCCTTGGCTGAAGCAGGCGTGGCGCAAGAAGCCGCCAAGGCTTGCGCATCTTGGCTTGTGCCCTGCCTCTCGAACAGCTCGGCAAGCTCGCAGATCTTGATCTTCTCCACGGGGGCGCTAGGGCTCAAAAGTTCCAAATCCTCGCCTTCGCGGAAACGGTTACGGCAGCGCACGATGACGCGGTAGCGCTGATTATCCAGCGCCTCGCAAGCACGAACCTCGCCCACCCAATCGTTGAGCTGCACATAGGTGTCAGCGTCGTCGGTTTGCTCGGCAT
Organism: bacterium; assembly: GCA_963597045.1. Classification (GTDB taxonomy): domain Bacteria; phylum Actinomycetota; class Coriobacteriia; order Coriobacteriales; family Eggerthellaceae; genus Anaerotardibacter. Next base: position 1,091 of record CAVBOO010000059.1, read on the forward strand.
CGCCGAAGTAGAAGCCGGTGGAGTAAGGGCGGTGGCTGATCTTCTCGAGCTCGGAGGCCCAGCGCTCGGCCGGATCGCCGTCAAGAACGTGACGGTACGCGTTGACCACGGTTGCCACATAGAAGGCCTTTTTCACGCGACCTTCGATCTTGATGGAATCGACGCCCGCGGCCGCAAGCGCATCCAAGTGCGCCAGCATGTTGAGGTCCTTCGAGTTCATGATGTAGGTGCCCTGCGCGTCTTCCTCGATGGCAAAACGCTCGTCGGGGCGCGACTCCTCCACCAGCTCGTAGCGCCAACGGCAGGGCTGCACGCAATTGCCCTGGTTGGCGGCGCGCCCCACCAAGTGATCGCTGATCAGACAACGCCCCGAGATCGCCATGCACATGGCGCCGTGGACGAAAACCTCAAGCTGCATGTCGGCAGGCAATTCGCGCTTGAGGGCGGCGATTTCGCTCAAGGACATCTCGCGTGCGCAAACCACCCGACGGGCGCCAAGCTGGTACCACGCCAGGGCGGCGGCAGCGTTGCTGATGGACGCCTGGGTGGAAACGTGGACCTCGAGCTCGGGCGCATGCGCGCGGATGGTCGCCAAGACGCCCAGGTCGCTCACGATCACCGCGTCCACGCCGGCATCGCGAATGGCCCTCGCATACTCAGGAAGATCGACCAGATCTTTATCGTGAGCATAGATGTTACAGGTCACGTGCACCTTGGCCCCGTGATCGTGCGCGTAGGCAACCGCACGGGGCAGCTCATCGAGCGAGAAGTTAGACGCACGCGTGCGCAGGCCGTACTTATCGCAGGCCAGATACACCGCATCGGCACCAAAATGAATGGCATAGGCAAGCTGCTCCATGCCGCCGGCAGGAGCCAAAAGCTCAGGTTTGCGCAGCTCGGTCACCCTTGCAGCCTTACGCCTTCAAAGCTTTGGCAACAGCATCGACGACATCGTCAAGCGCAACGGGGACCTTTTCGCCCTCGGCACGGCGCTTGACCTCGACCTCACCTTTCTTCAAACCGCGCTTGCCCAAAACCACCTGCACGGGCCAACCGATGAGGTCGGCGTCGGCGAACTTGAAGCCGGCACGAGCATCGCGATCATCGATAACGACCTCGAAGCCAGCCTCGGCGAGCTTTTCGGCAAGCTCGTTGGCGGCAGGCTCGACCAAATCGTCGCCCATGCTCAGAGGAATGACGATAACCTCGGCAGGCGCGATGGCCGCAGGCCAGATGATGCCGTCCTCGTCGTGGCATTGCTCGACGGCGGCGGCAAGACTGCGCGAAACGCCCCAGCCGTAGCAGCCCATGACGAAGGGCTTCTCGGTGCCGTCCTCGGCCATGTAGGTAGCATCCATGGCGGCGGAGTACTTGGTGCCCAGCTTGAAGATCTGGCCAACCTCGATGCCGCGCGCAAGCTCAAGGGGCTTGCCGCACACGGGGCAGGAATCGCCCTCGGCAACCTCGCAAAGCTCGCCCCAGGTATCGATCGTGAAATCGTGGCCGAGCTTGGCGCCCACGTAGTGGAAGCCGTCCTCGTTTGCGCCCACGACCCAAGTGGGAACGTCGGCCAAGCTGGAGTCGGCGGCAAGCTTCACGCCTGTGGGCAGACCGACCGGGCCCATGGAGCCCTTGACCAGGCCCACGTCCTGCATTTCCTCATCGATCAGAGGCGCAAAGCCACTGATCAGCTGACTTGCTTTAAGCTCGTTGACCTCGTGATCGCCGGGAACGAACAGCACCCACACCGTACCCTCGGCGTCCTTGCCGCTGAAGGCCTTGACGGTTGCGGACTCGTCGCATTTAAGGAATTCGGCGAGCTCGGCGATGGTATGCACGCCAGGCGTTGCCACCTTTTCCATGGAGTCGGCGGCATACACGGTGGGATGAGCCTTGCCGTTGGCTGCCTCGACATCGGCGGCGTAACCGCAGTCGCAGTAGGCGATCTCGGCCTCGCCGGTGTCGGCCAAAACCATGAACTCCTCGGAACCCGAACCGCCGATCTCGCCGGTGTCGGCCTCGACCACGCGGTAGCGAAGGCCCATGCGCTCGGTGATGTTGACATAGGCATCGCGCATCAGAGCGTAGGAAGCATCAAGCCCAGCCTCATCGGCATCGAAGCTGTAAGCATCCTTCATAATGAATTCGCGGGAGCGCAGCAGGCCGAAGCGCGGGCGACGCTCATCGCGGAACTTAAGCTGAATATGGTAAAGATTGCGAGGAAGGTCCTTGTAGGAGCGCAGTTCGTTTTGCACCAGGTCGGTGATGACCTCTTCGTGCGTGGGACCTAGGCAGAACTCATTGCCGTGACGGTCGGTAAGGCGCATCATCTCGTCGCCGTAGACGCCCCAGCGCCCGCTGCGACGCCACAGCTCGGCATCTTGGACGAAGGGCATCAGGACCTCCTGGGCCTCGTGGGAATCCATTTCCTCGCGCACGATGTTCTGGATCTTGTGAAGCACGCGCATGCCCAAAGGAAGGAAGGTGTACAAACCCGAAGCTTCCTTGCGGATCATGCCGGCGCGCACCAGCAGCTTTGCCGAAGCGATGTCTTGATCGCTGGGGGTTTCCTTCAGGGTGGGCGCATACAGCTTGGTCATGCGCAGGATTGCATGTTTACTCATTGAACCTTCTCAATCTCTTCGAACAGGGCTTCAAGAATATCGGCCTCGGCTACCTTTCGCAAGGTTTTGCCGTGGGCGAAGATAAGGCCCACGCCGTCGCCGCAAGCGACGCCCAAATCGGCGTCGGCGGCTTCACCGGGACCGTTCACCACGCAGCCCATGACGGCTACCTGGATCGGCTTGTTGACGGTTTGCAAATGCTCTTCAACCTGCTTGGCCAGAGCGATCAGATCGACCTTGCAGCGACCGCAAGTGGGGCAGCTCACCAGCTCGGGGTTGCGGCGGCGAAGCCCCAGAGCGCCGAGCAAGGTCCAGCAGGCGCGCACCTCTTCGGCGGGGTCGTCGGTCAGGCTGATACGCATGGTGTCACCGATGCCCTGCTCAAGCAGGATGCCCAAGCCGCTGGCGCTTTTGACCAAACCCTGGAACAGGGTGCCGGCCTCGGTCACCCCGATATGCAGGGGCACCTGCGGCAGCTCGCGCGACAAGATGCGGTAGGTGGCGATGGTGGTTGGCACGTCGTGCGCTTTGGCCGACACCACCACGTCATGAAAGCCCTGCGACTCGCAGAACTCAACGTAGGATTTGGCGGACTGCGCGAGCTTCTCGGGCAGGCTCAGGTCGGCGCGCTCGGCGATTTCCTTATCCAAGGAGCCGGCGTTGACGCCGATTCGGATAGGAATACCCACTTCACGCGCGGCCTCGATCACCGGGACGGTTTTAGCAAGGCCACCGATGTTGCCGGGGTTGATGCGAAGCTTGGCCGCACCGCGGCGAGCGGCCTCAATGGCAAGCTCGGCGCTGAAATGGATATCGGCCACAACGGGAAGAGGGCTTTGCCTGACGATGGCCTCGAAATAATCGAGCGAAGCTTTGTCGGGGATGGCCACACGAATAAGCTCGCAGCCTACCTGCGCCAAACGCTCAATCTGCTCAAGGTTCCCCTGAACGTCGGCCAAGGGGAGGTTGAGCATCGACTGCACCACGCAGGGAGCTCCCCCGCCAAGCGGGACGCCGCCCACCATCACCTGGCGCGTCAGCTCGTTAGGTTTTGGCATGAAACCTCCTTGAATACGTAGGGCTCCAGTGTACTCCTTGCACGGGGAGCAAGCATTCCTTGCCGCAAAGCCCAGTAAGGTGCGCCAACAGCGGGCGCTAACTCCAATTGCCGAAGATGAAGCGTTGGATGTCCTGGTTCACCATCACCACGAACAGAAGCAGGATAAGCGCCATGCCCGCATAGGAAAGAGCGTTTTGCACCTTCACGGGCACAGGGCGGTGAATGATACGCTGCACGACCTCGATGACGAAACGACCGCCATCCAAAGGCGGGAAAGGCAGCAGATTCATCAAGCCAAGCGAGACGCTGATGATCGCGCCGAACATCAGCAGGTTCAGCACGCCGGCGTCAAGGGCCGACTTCGACATGACGGCAATGCCCACGATCGAAGTGGAGTTGGAAATCGTCTCGCCCGCGGTTGCGGGGTTGAACAAGCCCACGATGGCAACCACCACCGTGCCGATGTAGCGAAAGCCCGCCGCGATGGAGTCCCAGGGCGCAAGCGTCACGTGCACCGTCTCGCCGGTGGAGGCGTAGGTAAGGTCCACCCCGGCAATCGAATAGATGAATACGAAAACCAAAAGCGCCAGGATGAGGTTCATCACAGGGCCGGCACACAAGACCACCGCGCGCTTCCAGAAGGGCTTGCTGCAGTACTGCTGCTCCTTCTCGCTCCTGAAAAACGAGGCCGGATCGTACAAGCGGCGCGGGGTGCCGGAGGCCACGTACTCGGTTGCCGGCGCGCGGTAGATGTTGTGCTTGTCGCTACGACGAGGGCGCTCAATGGTCCCCCACTCGGAAAGCTCCTCGAGCGCAACCCAGGCTTCCTTATCGGCGATGCCGAAGAAGCGCGCGATATCCTCAAGGTAGACCTCGCCCTGATCGTAAACGATGTCCATGATGTCGCGGCGCAGGGCCTCGGGGCTCTCGGGCTCGGCCATGCCGGTGATGCGCGCGTAGCCGCCCAGCGGAACGGCCGTGACGCCGAACTTCGTGCCCTTGTGCGTGAAGCCGATGTGCGGGCCAGGCAGGCCGAGCATGAACTCGGTGCAGCGCATGCCGAACATGCGCGCGGTAAGGAAGTGCCCTCCTTCGTGCACGAACACGAGCACGGAAAGCAAAACTACCAGGATGACGATGGTGATAACAGCATCCATGCAGCAGGCCTAACGAAGCTCAGAGGTGCTGGTGGATTCGCCGGCGCAATAAGCGAAAGCTCCGCTTTCCACCACGTCGGCAGCCGCTTCGCGTGCCCATGCGTCAACTTCGAGCAACTGCTCTATGCTCTCGACGGCTTGCACGCCGTCGGCTTCATGAAGCTGCATGACCTTCTGCACGGTCTCGGCGATGCCCAGGTAGCTGAGCTTCTTCTTCAAAAAAGCCGCCACGGCGATCTCGTTTGCGGCATTCATGGCGCAAGGAAGAGTGCCGCCCACCATGCCCGCATGGCGAGCCAGCGCCAGGCACTTGAAGGTATCGGTGTCGGGCGCGTCGAAGTCGAGCGAGCCGAGCTTGCGGAAATCGAGCGGCTCCACGGGAGCGTCCCAGCGCTCGGGGTAGCCCAGGGCGTACTGGATGG
>CAVBOO010000060.1:0-6336 GCA_963597045.1 bacterium
AAAGAAAGGATGGAGACGATATGGCGAAATCAACAAAGACTCAGAACCGCCAGTATATGTCGAGCGTGAACTCCATCATGTCCGACATGAACGACTCGATGTCCGATTTCTCCGACGCCATCAAGGACGGCGAGGTGCTTTCCCTGAGCAGCCAGCTTTCTACCGTCAACGATTGCGTCGATAAGTTGAAGGCCATCGAAGCGCCTGACGCCATGAAGGATATTCATTCCAAGTACGTTTCGGGCGCCGAGGAACTGCAGTCCGCCCTGAAGCTCTACGTTGAGCTGTATCAAGATGTGAAGGTTCCCGAGTCCGGCTCCTTCGATTACAGCAAGTACTCCAGCCGTTTGAGCAAGATCAAGGAGCACTACGAGGCGGGCATCAAGGCCCTCGAGGAGGCTGACGAAGCGGTTTCGAATGCTTAAACAGCCTGTCCGCACTTTGCGAGCAAGCGCTAAATTTTAGCGTTGAGGGTGGCCATCCTGTGCGAGGGTGGCCACCGGTTCGTTAAGGCGGCTTTAAGCTGGCCGCACGTAGGCCAACAGACCACACAAAGAGCAAGAGAGCACACATGGAGATTCTGGAGAACACCCCCGACAAACGCGGCATCGAGCTGCTTGCCCCAGCGGGCAACATGACCTGCCTGCATGCCGCCGTGCGTGCGGGCGCCGATGCGGTTTACCTTGGCGCAGGCCAGTTCAACGCGCGCAACAGCGCCGACAACTTCGGCTTGGATGAATTGCGCGAGGCCTGCGACTACGCCCATTTGCGTGGCGTGAAGATCTATCTGACGCTCAACACCGTGGTGCTTCCCTCCGAGCTGCCCGATGCCATGGAGCTTGCACGCCAGGCCTACCGGGCCGGAGTCGACGCCTTCATCGTGCAGGACCCTGGCATCGCCTCCGAGATCGTCCGCACGATCAAAGGCGCGCGCCTGCACATTTCCACGCAGATGAACACGCACGACGTGGACGGCCTGCGCGCTGTTGCCAAGTTGGGCGCCAAGCGCGTGACGCTTGCTCGCGAGCTTTCGCTCGAGGAGATTGCCGTGCTTTGCGCGGCTGCCGCTGAGCTGGGCATGGAGATCGAGACCTTCGGCCATGGCGCAATCTGCGTGTGCTACTCGGGTCAGTGCTTCATGTCCTCCATGATCGGCGGGCGCTCCGCAAACCGCGGGCGCTGTGCCCAGGCATGCCGCCTGCCCTATACCTTGCATAACCGCGCGTTGAAAAACAAAACCCTGCCCGCTCCTGGCGAGCATCTTTTGAGCCCTAAGGATCTGTGCACAGCCGAGGTTTTGCCCGAGCTTATCGAATCGGGCGTTTCGTCCCTTAAGATCGAGGGCCGCATGAAGAGCCCCGAGTACGTGAGCGCCGTCATCGGAGTGTACCGCAGGCTTATCGATCGCACGCTCGAATGGTTGGCGGCCAATCCCCAGGCTCCCCTGAGCGATGCGCCCCGCGCAAACGAGGCCGAGATGCAGGTGCTCTCGGAGGCATTCTCGCGCGGCTTCACCACCGCATACATGACCAACGATCGCGGCAACGAGATCATGAGTTACGGGCGCCCCAACAATCGCGGCATTTTCGTCGGTCGTGTGACGGCGGCGCGCGACGGCTGGGTCGAGCTGGAACCCGAGACCAAGCTTCACCAAGGTGACGTCATCGAGTTTTGGACCAATCGCGGGCATTTCGTTCATACCATCGTTCAGCTTGAGGAAACACGCAAAGGCGTACGCCTGCAGGTTCAGCGCGCCGTGGGCAAAGGCGATCGCGTGTTCCGCGTTCGCAATGCCGACGCCGCCTATGTTGATGATGAGCGTTTGCCCAAGGTGGCTGTGAACGCCTACGTTCGTTTGCGCATCGGGCAGCCGGCGCTCATCTCCTTCACCTCGATGGACGGCTATTCGGTGAGCGTCGAAGGTGCGCCGCTCGAGCCCGCGCGCACCAAGGCCTTAACCGAACAGGATGTTCGCGACCACGTGGATCGCATGGGTTCCACGAACTTCGGCATTGCCTCGATGGACGTCGAGCTTGATGAGGGCGCAGGAATGGGCTTCTCGGCTTTGCATAAGCTTCGCTCCGAGGCCGCAGACCTGATGGAATCCGAGATTTTAAAGCCCTACCACGACCGTAAGCTCGAGCGCACTCAGCCTCTGCCACATCTGCAGCGTGCTCAGCGCGGGAAATGCCTGGTTGCCGCTTGGGCGACCAACCCCGCTTGCGCGCGTGCCGCCAAACGCGCCGGTGCCGACCTTATTTACGTCCCCATGCTCAACTTCAGCAGGGGCGAGGCGGTTATCGCTGGTCAGCTTAACGCGACGGCCGAGCAAGCGGGCTACCCCAAGCAGGCGATTCCTGTCCTTCCCGTCGTCGATCGCATGATCGACGAAGAGCGCCGCGGTGGTCATGACATGTGGAAGAAGGTCAAACCCGAAAAGCCGGTTTTGTGCGAGAACTTGGGTCAGCTCGAGCGCGCCCTTGAGATGGGCGCCGAGGCCGAGGTCGGCCCGCATATCCCGGTTACCAACCTGGCCGATTTGCAGCTTATGGCCGAAAGGGGAGCGTCACGCATCTGGCTTTCGCCCGAGCTTTCCCAGGTTCAGATCGAAGAGCTGGGCGAGGCGAGCGCGGTTCCCCTGGGCATCACCATCATGGGAAGCCAGGAGCTCATGGTTACCGAGCATTGCCTGCTCATGAGCCAAGGCCCCTGCAACCAGGAGTGCGCCACCTGCCCGCGGCGCAAGAGCCCGCACTACTTGAAAGATCGCAAGGGCTACGAGATGCCCGTCATCACCGATTGCACTGGCCGAAGCCACGTGTACAACGCGGTGTCCCTGGATATTGCGCGCTCGATGCCTGATTTGGTGAACGCTGGCATCACGTCGGTTATGGTCGACACGACGATGATGAACGTCGAGGAAACCACCAAGGCCGTCAAGCGCGCCGTCCGTGCGCGCGATTTGTCGCAGCGTGGCGACAATCGCGTGGGCAAGTCGGAGGGCACTACCTCCGGCCATTTGTTCCGCGGGGTGATGTAAGTGCACGCTGCAATGCATCGAGCTAAACCCTTGCATACCTCGCGCCTTTCGGTGTTTTTGGCGATGCTCTAGAGCTTGTGAGTGCTCGTGCGCGGTGCAGCTTTCAGTAGCGCATCGCAAGCGGAAGCCGCTTCATGCAGCATGCGCCTTGCTTCATTGGCGGGGTGTGTGAGCCCAAGTGCGAGCGCACATGTTAGAATCGCCCCATTACACATTTGAAAGGAACGCTTTCCATGCTTTCAGTTGACGAGCAATTGCATATCATCCAGTCCGGCACCTTCGAGATCAAGCCTCTTGATGGCCTGAAGAAGAAGCTTGAAAAGGGCAAACCCTTAACCATCAAGCTCGGCGTTGACCCCACCAGTCCCGACTTGCACATCGGTCACGCAGTGCCCCTGCGCAAGCTGCGCCAGTTCCAGGACTTGGGCCATAACGTCACCCTCATCATCGGCGACGGCACCGCGCTCATCGGCGACCCTTCCGGCCGTAACTCCACGCGCCCCCAGCTCACCAAGGAGCAGGTCGACAAGAACGCCGAGACCTACATGGCTCAGGCGATGAAGATCCTCGATCCCGAGCGCACCACCATCCGCCACAATCGCGACTGGATCCTTAACATGGATCTGGGCGATCTGCTCTCCCTGCTTTCCAATTTCACCGTCGCCCGCATCCTCGAGCGCGACGACTTCAATAATCGCTACCACTCCCAGCAGCCCATTGCGCTGCATGAGTTCCTGTACCCTGTTATGCAGGCTTATGACTCCGTGGTCATTGATGCCGACGTTGAGCTTGGCGGTTCCGATCAGCTGTTCAACCTTCTTGCCGGCCGCGAGCTTATGGAGAAGATGGGCAAGGAACCCCAGATCTGCCTGACCATGCCCCTGCTCGAAGGTACCGACGGCGTGCGCAAGATGTCCAAGTCTTACGGCAATTACGTTGGTCTGACCGATGCCGCAAACGACATGTTCGGCAAGGTCATGAGCATCCCCGACGAGATGATGGTCAAGTACTATCGCCTGGCCTCTACTTTGCCCGTCGACGAGATCGATGCCGTCGAGGACGGCCTTAAGAACGACACGCTGCACCCCAACAAGGTCAAGCGCGCTCTGGCTCGCAACATCGTGGCTGCCTACCATTCCGAGGAAGAGGCCGTTGAGGCCGAGGCTGCCTTCGATCGTCAGTTCAAGCAGCACGAGATCCCCGAGGACATTGCCGAGTTCGCAGCCGATTTGACCCCCAACGATGAGGGCAAGGTCTACGTTGCCAAGATTCTGGCAGACGCCGGCCTGTGCCAGTCTGCCGGCGAGGCTCGCCGCATGATCGATCAAGGCGGCGTCAAGGTCAACGGCGAGGCGCTGGCCGCCAAGGAATACAATGTCGCGCCCGAAAGACTTGAAGGCGCCGTCCTGCAGGTGGGCAAGCGCAAGTTTGCCAAGCTTGTCTAAGCCGCTGTACCGGCCTTTATAGGCATTTAGGCGCATAACATATGCGTCGGACGCGGCCCTTGCGGGCGCCGCACGTTTTGCTGTTCAGAAGCCCAGGTCGATGACCTGGGCTTCTTCATGCGCTCACTTCTTCAGCATTTTTATGCGGATTCCTTCGGAATCCTCTTTTTTGGTTTTCAGAGCGGCATCCTCAAGACCCTGCTCGCCGCCGAGAGTATCGTTGCCGTTGGAGTAATTCCCTATGTTGGGTTCAAGTTGCAGATCGAAATTTATCGCGCAAGCAAAACGTTCGGCCATATCGTTTTCGTTTGCAAAGTTGAGGTTAAAAGCTCGGGCCCTTTTGGGATCCGAGCTTTTTCGTGCGCTTACAAAGGTAAAATCAATCAGATAAGCAGGGCTTATTGAAACGCAGGCTCATAGGGAGAGCCTGTTGGTAAGGCTAAAAACAAAGGAAGGAGAGTAAGGCATGAAGTCGATAAAGAGATTTCTTATGCTGGGCGTGCTTGCCGCGATGACCGCGTTCTGCCTGGCGCCCGGCTTCGCTTTGGCAGATGAGGGGGGGGAGAAGCCTCTTAGTTTCACCGATGGTGTGTGTAAAATAACCGAAAATGGCACGTACTATCTTGTTGGTGATACTACCGGTTACGTGTCCGTCGATGGTACTAGTGCTAAAAACGTGACGATTAACCTTAACGGATACACTCTTACCAATAACGCCGATCAATATGCGATGTATTTTAAGCTCGTGAATAAGGTGACCATCAATGCTGGCGAATCCCAGGATGGTGAAAAGGTCGGCACCATTGTCCAAAACTGCAGCAAAGGCGCAATTCGATTCGATTCGAATTTCACCAATGCCAATCTCACCCTTAACGATGTGAAGGTGACGGCCGAGGCTAATCAATGTCTGCAATTGATTAACGGCAAATGCGAGCTTAGCAATGTGGACATGAGCACCAATGGGGGCGATTCGCTTATCTATCTTGATAAGCCTGACGTTGCTACTTATCTCGCGATCAATAGCGGAAAGTTCGCAGCCAGCGGTTCGACCGAATTGTTCAAAATCAAAAAAGGCAGCTCAGTAACCCTTAAGGGCGGTTCCTTTAACAAGCTTCCCGAAGGATATGCCACAAAGTCCGATTGCGAGGTTGTTCCCCCGTCGATCGGCGAAGGCTTTGCCATGTTCAAGGCGAAGGACTCTTCTAGCTATGTGGTCGAGAGCGAAAGCGTTGTTAAAGCCAAATCCGTCGCAAAGGTCGTTCTCGACGATTGTAGGACCGTCTATTTCAACAGCTTGGAAGAGGCTGAAATCTGTGCGGCTGGTGTTACAGACGCAAAGCTGGTTAAGTTCGTAAAGGCAGACATCAAAGCCCCCGAGAACTGCGTTTACAACGGAGAGGCCAAGCAGGCTCAGGTGAGTCTCGACGGCGTGGACGATGGTGCTGACGTTAAGGCGGATGTCGAATACGTGAAGGACCGTGTTTCGGGCGTCGAGGTTAAAGATGCAGGTAGCTACAGCGCTAAGGTTACGGGCCTCATGGGTAACGATGCGACAGGCTATGAGCTGGTTGATAACCCGAGCGTTAATTTCGAAATCACCAAGGCTGAGGCTAACATCCAGATAGAGGATCTCGATGAGAAGACTGTCGGCGATCCCGCCTTCAGCCTTAAAGCAACGGCCGACACCGACGCTATGCTTAAGTATGACAGCTCCGACGAGAGCGTTGCGACCGTTGACAAGAACGGCCAGGTTACCATTCTCGCTGCGGGTATTACCACCCTCACGGTGAGCGTCGAGTCTACCGAAAACTACAAGAAAAGCGAATTTTCCGTTGTGCTTACAGTAAAGGC
>CAVBOO010000061.1:0-6327 GCA_963597045.1 bacterium
GGTCATGCCTAGGCCCGCGCCGAGCGTCTTCTCGACGCGTTCATCTTGGGCGCGGGCAAACGTCTCCCTCAAACTCAAGGGGAACTATCGCCATGCTGTAACGACGAGGCACCTGGCGACCGCTAGTAGACCATGCCCATCGCCGCACGAACCTCTTCCAAGGTCTGGTTGGCCATCTCGTTGGCCTTGCGGTTGCCTTCGTGCAAAACGTCCTTGACGTAATCAAGATCCTGCTCGTAGGCGCGACGGCGCTCACGAATGGGTGCCAGGTAATTGTTCACCGATTCGGTCACGTAGCGCTTGAGGGTACCCGCGCCGTCGTTGCCGATCTCGGCCGCAATCTCGACCTCGGAGCGCCCCGTGCACAGGGCAGCGGTGGTAAGAAGAGCCGACACGCCAGGACGGTTCTCCTTATCGAAGGTGATGAAGCGCTCGGAGTCGGTCTGAGACTTCTTGATAAGCTTCTCAGTTTCCTTCTCGGTCAGGCACAAGCTGATGGCATTGCCGTAAGACTTGGACATCTTGCGGCCATCAAGACCGGGGATCTCAACGGTTTCCTGCAAAATGGCCTCGGGCTCGGGGAACACCTTGCCGTAGCGCTCGTTGAACTTGCGCGCGATGAGGCGGGTCTGCTCGATGTGAGGAAGCTGGTCTTTGCCAACGGGGACGACGTTGCCCTTGCAGAAAAGGATGTCGCAAGCCTGATGAACCGGATAGGTAAGAAGAAGGCCGGTGAGCGCGTGGCCCGATGCCTCCATCTCGGACTTGACGGTAGGGTTGCGCTGCAGCTCGGCCTCGGAAACCAAGGAAAGGAACGGGAGCATCAGCTGGTTGAGCGCAGGCACCTGGGAATGCGTGAAGATGGGGGTCTTTTCAGGGTCGATGCCGCAGGCAAGGTAATCCATGACCATGTTGTACACGTTGTCCTGGATATTTGCGGTGGTGTCGCGGTCGGTGATCACCTGATAGTCGGCGATGACGATGCGGGTGTTAACGCCCAGGTTCTGCATACGCACGCGCTCGGTGATGGTGCCGAAATAGTGGCCCAGATGCAGACGGCCCGTGGGACGATCGCCCGTGAGCATGGTGTACTTGGACGGATGCTCGTTAAGATCGGCGACCAGCGCCTCGGAGCGCTTAAGGCTTGCTTCGAAACTTCCCACGTTAGACATGTGCTATCCCCTTTTTATCCATAGGGCGGAAGGCGCCGAAAAGGCGATCCGCGCAATTATGTGAGCTTAAAGGCTCTGCAAATGCGGTGACGTTTGCACCTGAGCGCCCACGACAGGCCCGCACTCGCCAATAAATTACATTCAGCTTGTAGATGATACGACAAATCGCAAGCCTCGTTCAGGCTGCACGGCCATTTAAAGCTACAGACCCTTCTTTTTGCTATACCAGCGATAACCAAGCATGCCCACGATGGCGATTGCTGCGGCCACCGCGAAGATGATGATGCTTTGGGTGTAGTCCCCGTCTGCCAAACCGCCGGCAGCGAAGGTGGTGATAAGGATGCCCGGGATGCGCGCGCAGTTGGAAATGATCAAAAAAGGCGCCAGCTTCATGTTGGTCAAAGGCACCAGGTAGGTGAAGGTGTCTTTGGGCATGCCTGGAATCAGGAACAAAATGAACACCAGCACGTTAAGCTTGCCCGATTCCTCGAAAGCACGCGCCTTGGCAAGGTTCTTCTCGCCGATCATGTCCTGCACAAAGGGCGCACCGAGCTTATGGACGAGCGTGTAAATGAAGGCGCTCGAAATCACGCAACCGATGAAGATGAGCACGCAACCCCAGATGGGGCCGTAGAGCATGCCCGCAGCAATCTGGACGACCTCGCCGGGAATGAAGGCCACCACGATTTGCAGGAATTGCATGAGCAAAAGAGTGAACACGCCGAAAGCGCCGCGGCTCTGGATGCGCTCGATGGTGCGCTCAACGCCGCCTTGCTCGAAAAGGCCGCTGAAGCTGGGGTACAGGACCGCCACTATAACGCCCACCACGATGAAGAAAACCAGCAGACCCAAAAGCTTGAACAAGTCGGCCTGCTTGACCTTGCGCCCAAAAACCGAAACGATGTTGCCGCTCCGCTCGGAGTCGGCGACGATTTTGCCCTCGGCTGTTTGGCTGGTGGCCGCCTGGCCTTCGGTGCTCTGCTCGAGCTCGCTAGCTTGCTTGTTGCCGTTCATCTACTCGTCCTTGCCTTCGTTGAGGGCCTGTTTGTAGTTTTCCTTGAAGCCCGAGAACATGCCACGAGCCTTGCCCATCTGCTTGCCGAGCTTGAGCGCACCGCCCTCGAGCGCATCGCTTGCGCGCTTGGTCATCTCTTCGCCATCAGGGCGCTCGCGCCAAGCACTGGCCGCTTGCTCGGCGGCGCTTACCGCGCCTTCCTTGGCTGTGGCGGCGGCCTGCTTGGCCTTATGCGCGGCCTCGTCGATCTTCGGCTTGGCGACGGTAGCCGCCTGACCCGCCTTGAAGGCGGCAACAGCGGAAGCTTCACCGGCCTTTTCGGCCAAGCCGCCCACCTTCAGGGCATCAAGCGCATCATCCGAAACGATGAGCGCGCCCTGCAAGAAGTCGCCTTCTTCGGCGCGGCTCAGATTTTCGCCAACCCCAAACTTAAAGCCCTTGATTTGGCTTGCATCCAAGTGGGACATGCCCAAAAGCGCGTTGCGGGAAGCACCCTGATCGACGGTAAGGCTCACAACGGCGCCCGTTTCCGAATCGAAGACCACGTCGCCCACATAGCCGAGCGCGGCCTCGTCCTCGGTTACCAAAGGCAAACCCTGCCAGATGATGCAATCGTCCCAGGAAATTCCCAGACGCTTGCATGCAGCCTTGCCGGTTGCCGCCTCGTTATCCTGAACGAACACCTTTTTGCCTTCCACCTGAAAAGCGTCGAAGGCAACGAAAAGCTCGGAGCGGCGGAACATCCATGCGACATCGGGGCGCTTGACGGTAAAGCCCACCACCAAACGGCGCGTGGGATGGAAGATGCCGGTATGGAGCTTACCGATGCGCTTGCCGTCGCGAGCGCAATCGTAAACCACCTTGCCGCACAACTCGTTAACCGAATAGGTCGTATCGCTCATCTGGCCTCGCAAAATACGGGTTCAAGTACAAAGAACCCCGCCAACGAACATTGCGCCGCTGGCGGGGAAAGAATATCTGGGGAGCTTATTCCTTGTCGGATGCTTCCTCAGTTGCCTCCTCGGCGGCATCGGCTGCGGCATCGGCGGATTCCTTGGCGGAACCTATGATGCGCTCCTTCAGAGCGGCAGCGGTGTCGGAGATGGCCTCCTGTGCGGTGGAGGCGTGGGCACCGGCCTGGGCCTTAGCCTCAAGAGCGGCATCAACCAGACCCGGGACCTTGTCGACGGCAGCGTCCTGCACGGCCTCGGCGTTCTTGGCCACCTGGGTGGCAATACGCTCACGAGCAGCGTCGATCTTCTCGCGCAGATCGTCTACCTCGGAAAGAACGGGGGCAGCAGCCTGCTCAACAGCGGCAGGAACGGGCTTGACCTTGCCCTTGACGACCTTAAGGGCGTCGGAGCCATTGTCGACCACGGTGTTGATGGCGACGGTGGAACCGGAAGCCAGGGCGGAAAGGGCATTGTTTGCCTGGTCCTTCACGCCAGCGGGAAGCTTGGCAGCCTGCTCGGAGATTTTCTCGGACAGAACGGCGCGATTCTCGGCACCGTTGCGGGGACTGAAGAGGAAAGCTGCAACAGCGCCGACGGCACCGCCAACCAAAAGACTTGCGAACCTACCCATGGGGACTCCCTTCTTGCAGCCATCGGCTGCGATAAGTGGCACGACGCCAACTTGGATCACCTGTTTGTCAAGCTCAAAAGCTTATTGAACACATTATACGTCCGAGACCAGGCTACCAGGCGGAAACGCCGCAATTCATGCGGACAACATGAAAGGGCACGCCACGCCAAGGATTCAAAGGATTACCTGGGGGTGCATATGTGCGCAAACGATGAAGGCAAGCCCAAATAAGGGCTGGTGCTCAAAGGCGGCAGCCCACAACCTACGCCCTCGCAAACATGCCTGCGGTCGCTTGCGATGCAATGGCCGCGCAGCCCGGACGCAAGCCCGTCAGTGGTTCTCGTTCAAGAAAGCGAGCGCTTCCTTCACGCAGGAAAGCGCCACCGCGTCGTTACGGAAACGAAGGCTCACTTTGGCCGTGGTAGGCAAGGCAACGGCAGGCCCGCCTTCAACCCATTGGGTGGAGCCCAGATAGGTGAACGCGGGCAAGCCCTCCTTGGCGTCGTGGCGCACCTGCAAGGTGATAACCAGGTGCTCCAGAAGGTGGGGCACGCTGGTAGTACACAGCACGTCGCCGAACAAGGGGCCTTCGGCATTCTTGCAAGGGTGGTAGGAAAGCTCCGGGTACGCCTTCAGGCACGCATCGGCCATCCGGGCGGTGACCAGGCGCGACTCAGGATCACGCACGCACACTATGAGCTCGAGCCTGTCGGGCAGCACCGTGATCTTCTTCAGCTTGAGCAAGGCCTGCATGCTAGGAAGCGCTACTCGAAGAGCTTGAAGAACTCGACGAATCGGAAGCGCCGTCCGTGCTCGAAGAGCCTGCGCCCGCGCCGGAATCGCTCGAGTTCGAATCGGAAGAAGCATCCTGCACGCGCGTGAGCGTGGTGTAGACGTTGGGACTCTCGTCGCTTGAGGCTTCAACATCGACCTCCGCGATCGTCAACGTGTTGCGATCGTCGCTGAAGGAATAGACGCCGCTTCCCTCTTTGTCCTCGAAAGTGAAGGTGATGTGCTTGTTCTCGGTGTCCAAGCTGTAGCTGTAGAACAAGGTGGACGTCAGGTAAATGGAAGAATCGGTGATGACGACCTCGTTACCGGTGCCGCTTTGCGTCCAGGTGCCTTGGATGTCGGCGGCGTCGTCGTAGCGCCACCAGAAATTCCACGACATAATCAAAGCAACAGCAACCAAAACGGCAACGAAGGCGCCGAGGAAGATCCACAGGCGCTTACGCTCGCGCTTTTCAGCGCGGCTCTTGCCAAGCTCCCGATACGAATCACGGGAATAGCGCGACTTCTCGCTCGCCTCCCCTTTCGTGGTGGTGCGGCCGCCCGAGCGAGCCGTCCTCGACCTGCCCGCTTCTGGCGCAGCGCCACGCGCCCTCTCGGATGCAGCACCGCGCGCCTTTCCAGATGCGGTGGCACGCGGGCGTCCAGGCACATCCGCCCGAACGCGCGCCCTACCAGATGCGGAACCGCCCTTGCGCGGCGCGGCGAGCACGGACGCCGACGCATCCGTGCGAGCCCGCCCGGAAATAGACGCAGCTGCTCCCGCCGTGCGCTTATCGCTTGCACGACGAAGGGAGGCTCCCCTTTGGGTAAGCCTCCCCTGGTCTTCGTTCCTTGCGGAACCTTGTTCTTTAAACGTATCGCGCGTCATGCGGCAGGCGCGAAAACCCTAGAATTCCTCGGGGCGGATGTATTCGCAGCCCATGTAAGGAACGAGCACCTCGGGCACCTTGACGGAGCCGTCGGCCTGCTGGTAGTTCTCGATGATCGCAGCCATGGTGCGACCGACCGCCAAGCCGGAGCCGTTGAGGGTATGCACATAGCGCGTGCCCTTGAAGTTTTCGGGGTCGCGGTACTTGATGTTGGCGCGGCGGGCCTGGAAGTCCCAGCAGTCGGAGCAGCTGGAAATCTCCTTGTAGGCGTTATAGGAAGGAAGCCAAACTTCCAGGTCGTAGGTCTTGCAGCTGGAGAATCCGATGTCGCCGGTGCACAGGCTGATCACGCGATAAGGCAAGCCCAGAAGCTGCAGGATGTTCTCGGCGTCCTTGACCATGAGCTCGAGCTCTTCCTGGGAATCCTCGGGCTTGGTGAACTTGACCATCTCGACCTTGCTGAACTGATGCACGCGGATGATGCCACGGGTGTCGCGGCCGGCAGAGCCCGCCTCGGAGCGGAAGCAGGGGGTGAAGGCGCAGTACTTGGTGGTAAGGTCCTTGGCCTCCATGACCTCGTCGCGATGCAGGTTGGTCAGCTGAACCTCGGCCGTGGGGATGAGGTACATGCCGTCGGTGGTCTTGAACAGGTCTTCCTCGAATTTGGGAAGCTGAGCGGTGCCCGTCAGGGTTTCGGCGTTGGCGATTGCGGGAACCCACCATTCCTTGTAGCCGCGAGAGGTGTGGGTGTTGGCCATGAAGTTGATCAGGCTGCGCTCCAGGCGCGCACCCAAACCGGCCAGGCAGTAGAAGCGGCTATGCGCAAGCTTGACGCCACGGTCGAAGTCGATCATGCCCAGCTCGGGGCCCAGGTCCCAGTGGGCCTTGGGCTCGA
>CAVBOO010000062.1:0-6288 GCA_963597045.1 bacterium
GCGGTTGAGTACGGCAGCACCGCGCAAAAACCCGATGATCCGACGAAGGAAGGATTCGTTTTCAAGGGCTGGAAGCTCGGTGACGAGGACTATGACTTCGACTCCCCGGTTACCGGTGATACGTCCCTGAAGGCCTCTTGGGAGGCAAAGTCTTCGCAAGATGACGACGCCGACGACAAGGGCCACGATGAGGGCGGCTCCGATGCGGACGATGGCGGCAACGCCGGCAATAGCAGCAATAACGGCGATAGCGGCGACAATGCCGGCAAGGGTTCCTCCTCGGATGATGACGCCGCCGAAAGCTCAAGCACGTCGGATAGCGCTGCGTCCGACTCGGGCTCCTCAAGCCCCGAAACCGGAGATGCGGGCTTTGCCGCCGTTGGCGCCTTGGCTTTGGGCTCCTTCGTCACGGCAGCCGCGCTTCGGCAGCGTAGGCGCTCCAACGCTTCGAATAAGCTATAAATCAGGCGCTTTGCAGCCTTTGTTCATCGTACAATTAGACGATTAAGAATCGACCCACCTTTAAGCAACAAGAACAGGGGAAGGGCATGAAGATAACGAAGAAGATCTTCGCACTTGGCATATTTGCTGCAATGATGGCGTTTTGTTTGGCTCCGGGCCTTGCGCTCGCCGATGAGGGGCAAAACTATGCTGCCAAGATCGGCAATACGGGCTATGCAACTTTGCAAGACGCCTTTGACGCGGTTGAGGATGGGCAAACCGTCGTGCTGCAGAAAAACGTGTCCGAATGCGTGACCCTGAATGGGCTCGATGGAAAAAGCTGCAAGCTTAACCTCAAGGGCTTCCAGCTTAAAAGCGAGTCCGGCGCCGTTGTCGATGGCCGCCCGACGATCACCGTCGAGAACGCCTCCTTCGAGATCTTCAACGGCTCCATTTATCGCACAGCTTCAACCGATGGCAGCTTGAAAGATCGAGCTGCCATTCAGGTGGTCGATGGCGCAAGCGTCACGCTTACCGACGTGGATGTTGTGTCGAACAACAGCTACGCCGTTCATGTGAGCGCGGATTCCGCCTCCCTTACTGTCAACGGCGGCACCTCCATCACCACGGCGTTGGTCGACGCCACCCCTCTGTATGTTTCCAAGGGTAATGCCACCATCAACGGCGGCATCATCGGCACCAAGGGCGCAGATAGCTCTCAAGGCGCTCGTTCCATCACGCTCGACGACGGCACGGTGAACATCAAAGATGGCTCTTTCTCCGGAGTTTTGAGCAAAGGCACCGGCTCGGGCACCTACTCGATTGAGGGTGGCGAATATTCCGACGTCCTCGCCTTCGACTATATCGCCGAGGGCTACTGTCTTCTTGCTCGCCAGTCCTCCGAGAGCTATCCGTTCCAGGTGCTAACCGAGGCCGCCGCCAAGGAAGCCGCAGCTGCCAAGTATGAAACCGCCGGCGGCAATTACATGTACTACGAGAGCCTTGAAGAAGCCGAGGCCCTGATCGTCGGCCATGACGATCAGAAGCACCTCCTGACTATCTTCGTCAGCCTTGAGCTCACCGCGCCCCAAAACCTCGTTTACGACGGTAATCCCAAGGAAGTAACGTTGTCGTCTCTTCCCGATGGCGCGGACGTGAACTACGTAGCGCAGCAGATCGTCTATTCCAAGGATGGCAGTCAGGTTAGCGCCGCGGACACCAAGAACGCCGGCACCTATACCGCCACGATCAGTGGGCTCCAGGTAAGGGACGGCTCCGAGCTCGGCGATTCCGATTATCGCTATGAGCTTCATAAGCCGGCAACGCTGGAGTACACCGTTTCCCCTGCCTCCATCAAGGGCTATCCCGTCGCGCTTGAGCTCGACGAGGACGCCTTGGTTTACGACGGTAAGGCAAAGGAGCCCGCGGTTGAATCCGTCGGTGGATCCGAGGGCCTTCTCAAATCCGATTACGATGTTTCCTACGAGAACAATGTGAACGCTGGCACGGGCACTGTGGTGATCACCGGCAAGGGCAACTACACCGGCACCACCTCGACCACCTTCACCATTTCCAAGCGCTCCATCGCTGACGCCGTCGTCACCTTGGACGACACAGAGCTTGTCTACAACGGCAAAAAGCAGATCAAGAAGGTCGCTTCCGTCAAGCTGACCATTGGCGATACCACCCTCGACGTTCCCCTTGAGAGCCTGGACGTTTTCGGAGAGGCAACCGACGCCGGCACGCATACCATGACCCTCGAGGCGAAATGGAAGAGCAACTTCTCTGGCCGTGCCACGACCGAGTTCACCATCCTTCCTTTGAGCATCAAGGATGCAACGGTGGTTCTGGGCAGCGATCCTGTTTACAACGGGAAAGCTCAACTCCAGCGTATTAGGTCCGTGGTCGTTGGCGAGGGCGAGGATGCCATTGAGGTTAACCTTGATTCCCTGGACGTTACTGGGGCCGCAACCGACGCCGGCACGCACACCATGACCCTCACCGCCAAAGAGAACACCAACTTCAAGGATTCCTGCACCAAGGACTTCACCATTAAGAAGCTCGACATCGGCAGTGCCATAGTCACCTTCGGCCCCGAGCTTACCTACAACGGCAAAGAGCAGACCCAGACCATCGAATCCATCTTCGTTGGCAAGGGGGAGCGCGCTGTAGAGGTCGATCTTGATTCCGTCGACGTCAACGGCAACGAAGTAACCGACGCCGGCTCGCACATGATCACCATCGCGGCCAAGGATGACACTAATTTCACAGGCAACAAAAAGCTCAGCTTCGTTGTTAATTCACTCGATCTTTCCAAGGCCGAGCTGACGCTCACCAAGACCGACTTCGTTTACAACGGCAAGGTTCAAAAGCCGGGCCTCAAATCGGTGGTTCTTAATGGCAAGTACCTCCAAGATGGCCTTGAATTCACCACTTCCGTTCCGGACGCCAAAAACGTGGGCACCTATCAGGTGACTATCTCGGGCAACGGCTATGGCTACACCGGCACCGCAAGCGCCACCTTCACCATCAAGCCCTTGGCGGTAAGCAAGTTCAAGGTCGATGCGGCTAAGAAATCCTTCAAGGCCAGCTGGTCCAAGTTCTCCTCCAACCGCGACGGCGTGGAGCTCAAGTACTCCACCAAGAAGTCCATGGCCAAAGCAAAGACCGTGAAGGCCAAGGGCGGCGCTACCAAGGCCAAGACGGTGAAGAAGCTCAAGAAGAAGACCAAGTACTACGTGCAGGCGCGCGCCTACAAGGTTGTGGATGGCAAGACCTACTACTCCGACTGGTCCACCAAGAAGGTCGTGAAAACGAAGTAGTTCCGTGCGGCCCGGGGCCCCATCTGGGCTTTGGGCTGCTTGCAATTGAATTCGAGCAAATGAGAGGTTTGCTGTTATGAATAAAAAACATGGGATGAAAGCAGGCAACGCGGCCGTGAGCGCAAAGCACTTTGATTGCTTTGAATCGGTAGCGGCATTCAAGTGCGCGTTTCTTGCGATTTTGTTCGCGGTGCTGCTCGTGTGTTCCGCAGGTTTCGCTTTTGCGGATTCTTCGAGCGAAGGCGAATCCGGTTCCGGAAATGCCGGCTCGGATTCTATCGTCGAGAATGAGGCTAAGTACAACGGGGTTGAGTATTCAACTTTAACCGAGGCTCTTGAGGCCTATACCGGCTCGGGTGCCATCTATCTTCTTAAAGACGTTGAGGGCAGCTATGAAATTTCGGGGAATAACGGTACGTATACTTCAGCGAAGATCATTCTTGACGGACATAGCATAGCCGCCTCAAACGGCAATGCGGCCTTAAACGTTAATGGCGTTTCGCTCGAGATCGTGAACGGGGACGCTGATACCTTGGGCTGTGTCAGTGCCGTTGATGCTCCCGCTGTTTTCTGCTCGGGTGGTGTATTGAAAACAGAGGTTTCCTTGCGCGGCACCGTAAGCGAGAGTGCTGCCGCGGCCGGCAAGACGGATACAGCGGCTGCTTTGAACGCAAATGGCTCTCTTACCGTAAACGGAGGCGTCATTGAAGGGGCGATAACGGGCGGCGATGCGGAGCATTTGTTCCTTGCGGGCGGAAGCTTCGACACTGCCGAGTACATTGGCTACGTTAAAAGCGGCAAGGCTATGATCAGGCGCGCAGACTCTGGTACGGATTCTGGCCGTTACGAGGTTGCAGACGCCAACAGCGTGATCGAGCAAGCTGCTTCGTTGGTTGCGGTTCCCGTTTCAGGAAGCAGCAGCGACTACTATAAGCTCTACTTCGAAAATGAGGACGAAGCCGCTTCCTATGCTCAGGGGCACTCGAGCGAGGGCGTGTGGCAGAAGAAGTTCATCACTGCAACGCTTACCTTGGCCAAGGGCTATAAAGAAATTGAAGTGTCGGGCAAAACCTACAAGGCCTACACCTACGACGGCAATGCCAAGCTTGCAAAAGTCAGCTTCAGCGGCGTAGATAAAGGCGATCTTCTGGTTGGCAATCTTACTTACGAAAGCAATTTAGTTTCCGTTGACGCCCCTCAGGCGGCTGGCTGGTACAACGTGAACCTCACGGGCTTTAGCGTCGATGGCGTGGACGAGGAAACGGCCAAAGAGATTGAAAAGAAGTACGAGCTTAAGGCTTCTAATGACGCGAACCTCGAAGAGGTCTTCGTGATCCAGCCTGCAAGCATCGAAGGCGCCACAGTGGCGTTTGATGCCAGCAGCGCAACCTACGATGGCCAGGAGCATAAGCCCACCGTTTCTTCCGTCGAGTGGAATGGCGAGACCCTGGTGGAGGGCATCGACTACACCGTGAGCTACGAGCGTCGTGATGGCAAGGCTGCTGACGACTTCACCAGTGCGGGCACTGTCACGGCTGTCATTTCCGGCATAGGCAATTTCGACGAAACCGCCACCGCTGAATTCACCATCGACCCTGCTAGCATCGAAGGCGCTTCAGTGGAGCTGGGCCCCAAGCTTACCTACAACGGCAAGGTACAAACTCAAACCGTTAAGTCCGTTACCGTGCTCATCGGCGAGGACGCCGCCGAGCACGAGGTTGTGCTTGAAGGTGATGAGCTGGCCAACTCCATAGAGGTGAGCAACAACACTGCAAAGGATTACCGTATTGGCGCATATTCCCTGATCATTACTGGCAAGGGTAATTTCACTGGCGAATGGGCGGCTGGTTTTAACGTCGATCCTTTGGACATTAGCGACGCCACGGTTGAGCTGGGCGATGCTCCTGTCTATAACGGCAAGGAACAGGCTCAAACCGTTAAATCCGTTACCGTGGGCGAGGGAGACAACGCTGTTGATGTTGACCTGGACTCCCTGGAAATCTCCGGGAACACAGGCAAAGATGCCGGCGATTATGAAACCTTGGTGCTCACGGCCAAAGAAGATACCAACTTCACGGGCTCCACTGCCGCTCAGAAGTTCACCATCAAGCCTTGCAGCATCAAGGACGCCAAGGTGACCTTGGTAAATGAGCTTACCTACAACGGTAAAGAGCAGACCCAGCAGATTGAAGCGACGGCTGGCAAGGGTGACAACAAGGTTGTCGTGCCCGCTGAATCGCTGAGCATCGAAGGCAACACGGGCACCGATGCCGATCGCTACACTATGACCATCTCGATCAAAGATGACGCCAATTTCGAAGGCGAGACTACCAAGGACTTCACCATCAAGCGTCTGAGTTTGGATGAAGCCGTTATCACCTTGGGCAAGGTGGTTACCTACAACAATTACGAGCAGGTCCAGACCATCGACTCGGTTGCTGTTGGTGAAGGGGAGGATGCCGTTGAGGTTCCTCTGGAGTCCCTGCTGGTTTCCGGCAACAAGGTGACCGACGCTGGCGAGCATAGCCTGCAGATCACCGCTAAGGAAAAGACCAACTTCGTCGGTCATAAGAAATTCAGCTTCACCATCAACTCGCGCGACATCGCCGATGCCACCATCGAGCTTTCCAAGTCCGAGTTCACTTACAACGGCAAGGTTCAGAAGCCGAGCATCAAATCGGTCGTGGTGAATAACAAGATCCTTAAGGATGGCGTTGACTACACGGCCGACATCGCCGAGGGCAAGAACGTCGGCACTTACCAAGTGACCCTTGCCGCCACCGGTGGCACCTACACTGGAGTGGCAAGCGCAACTTACGTCATCAACCCCAAGGGCGTGACGAAGCTCAAGGTTTCCAAGGCCAAGAAGTCCTTCAAGGCCAGCTGGTCCAAGTTCTCCTCCAACCGCGACGGCGTTGAGCTTAAGTACTCCGCCAAGAAGTCCATGGCCAAAGCCAAAACCGTGAAGGTCAAGGGCGGCGCTACCAAGGCCAAGACGGTGAAGAAGCTCAAGAAGAAGACCAAG
>CAVBOO010000063.1:0-6273 GCA_963597045.1 bacterium
CGCGAGACGTTGGTGCTCATGGCATAGGGCATGTAGTTGGACTCGAGCGTCTGCGTGATCGGCTGCTCGGTCACCTCGGAATGCAGGCCGATGACGTTTGGATTGTCCACGCGCTTCTTTTTGACTTCTTTTTTCTTCTTAGCCACGGTTTCCCCTTGGTGTGCTGGTGCGTTTCCTCAAGCTTGCGCTTTCTGCGCCGCGTGCAGTCGGCCGGCGCCCTACCGCTATGCCTTTACTGCAGGTCGAGCTGGTCGAGATATTCCCTGCCATGCTCGGCGATATGCTTTTTGCGACCCTCGTCGTCGTTGCCCAAAAGAAGGTCGAACATCGCCTGCATCTTCTCGACGCTCTCGGGCTCGACCTTGATAAGGCGGCGCGTCTCCGGGTTCATGGTGGTGAGCCACATCATGTCCGGGTCGTTCTCGCCAAGACCTTTTGAACGGTTGATGCTGCACTTCTGATCGCCGATTTCCTTCAAAATGCCGTTCTTCTCGAGCTCGGTGTAGGCGAAGTAAGTTTTCTCCTTGCAGTTGATCTCGTACAAGGGCGATTCGGCGATGTAGACGAAGCCCTCGTTGATGAGCGTGGGCACCAGGCGGTAGAGCATGGTGAGGATGAGGGTGCGGATGTGGTAGCCGTCCACGTCGGCGTCGGTGCAGATGATGACCTTGCTCCAATTGAGATTGGCCAAGTCGAAGGTGCCCAGGTTCTTCATGCGCTTGTCGTTGACCTCGACGCCGCAGCCGAGCACGCGCAGCAAGTCCATGATGATGTCGGACTTGAAGATGCGCGGGTAGTCTTCCTTCAAGCAATTGAGGATCTTGCCGCGCACGGGCATAACGCCCTGGAACTCGGCGTCACGCGAGGTGCGGATGGCGCCCGCCGCCGAATCGCCCTCGACGATGTAGATCTCGCGGCGTTCCTTGTCCTTGGAGCGGCAGTCGATGAACTTCTGCACGCGGTTGGCCATGTCGGTCTTCTGCTGCAAATTCGTCTTAATGCTCTGGCGCGTTTTCTCGGCGTTCTCGCGCGAACGCTTGTTAATGAGCACCTGCTCCAAAATCTTATCGGCGGCAGGCTTGTTCTCAATCAAGTAGGTTTCCAGGCGCTCCTTGAAGAAGGCGGTCATCGCCTGTTGGATGAACTTGTTGTTGATGGCCTTCTTGGTTTGGTTCTCATACGAGGTCTGCGTTGAGAAGCAGTTGGTAACCAAAACCAAGCAGTCCTGAACGTCCTGCCATTTAATGGCGGATTCGTTTTTGTTGTACTTGCCCTGAGCCTTGATGTAGGCATCGATCGCACTGGTGAGCGCGCTGCGGGCGGCCTTTTCAGGCGATCCGCCATTTTCAAGCCACGAGGAGTTGTGGTAGTACTCCTGCATCTGGAAGCTGCGCGAGAAGCACAGGCAGGCGGTGATCTTGACGTTGTAGTCGGGCAGGTCGTCGCGGTCGCGGCCACGACGGTCTGCCTGGATGAAGATGGGCTCGGTCAGGTACTCGGTGCCGACCTTTTCCAGCACGTAGTCCTCGATGCCCTTGGGGTAGCAGAAGTCCTCTTCGGTAAAGCCGTCAACGCCCTCGATGCGCAAACGGAAAGTGACGTTGGCGTTGACGACCGCCTGGCGGCGCATGGTCTCGCGGTACCACTCGTCGGGGATGTCGATGGAGGTGAAGACCTCAAGGTCGGGGCGCCACTTGATGGTGGTGCCGGTGCGGCCGGGCTCGTCCGTGGGCTCAACCTGTAGAGCCTTCTTCTTGGCGCCGACCACCTTGCCCTTTTTAAAGTGCAGCTGATACTTGGTTTCGTCGCGCCAAACGGTGACGTCCATGTACTCGGAGGCGTACTGGGTGGCGCAAGAGCCCAGACCGTTGGTGCCCAGCGAGAAATCGTAGTCGCCGCCCTGGTTGTTGTTGTACTTGCCGCCGGCGTAAAGCTCGCAGAAGACCAGCTCCCAGTTGAATCGCTTTTCTTTAGGGTTCCAATCAAGCGGGCAGCCGCGGCCGTGGTCCTCAACCTGGATGGAACCGTCGGCGAATGCCGTCAGGGTAATAAGATTGCCAAAGCCCTGGCGCGCCTCGTCAACGGCATTGGACAAGATCTCGAACGCGGCGTGGGAGCAACCGTCAAGACCATCGGATCCAAAGATTACCGCAGGTCGTAACCTGACGCGCTCTTCGTCCTTCAGCTGACGAATACTGTCGTTGCCATACGAGGCCGTGCTTTTTGCCATGCTCATTCTTCCGATGCCGTGTTTTGCTTGTCTTGCTTGCTTGCGCGAAACCTGTCGCGCGTCGGGCGCTCCAGAACCTTTTGACACGCGGGAGAAACGATTGCGAGCATAGAATGCAAAGGTCGGAGGCCTTCTTCCGAAGTTAAAACTCTACCACAAGATCCTCCCCGCAATGCCCCTTCAGCTTCAGCGATCGCGCGCATTGCCGGCGCGAAAATCCCAAGAACATGCACAACGTTTTTCGGCTTAAGCGTGGTAGCGCCCATTGGCGGCAAGCTCAAGCAAAGAAGCAGCGCACCTGCTTCATCGAGCAAAGGAAACCCAGGTATCGGCGCTGGCGGGCAAGGCTAATCCTTGAACAGCTTTGCCATCAAGCCTGAGTTGATGCGCAGGCGCTCCGCCTTTGCGACGTCGTCCTTGCTCCATCGTCCAGGCCCCCCTTCAAATACGTCCCCTTGAGCGCAGCCTTCGGGCATTTCGCTTAGAGGCACATCGATAAAGCGCTCGCCATCTATTTCGAGTACCGCGATATCACCTTCGATTCGATCAACGATCGCTTGCATATGAGCCTCCTTTGGGGCGTTAAGGATTGCAGACCGCACAGGCCGTGTAGCCAAGGGACTCCGCCTTTGACTTCTTCATCTTAGTTAAGTGCGAGCTGCGCTTTGTCGTGCGGCAGCCCTCAAGGTGATATTTGGAGCCCGTCGGCGTTACCACGACCGTTTCATCGGAGTCGCTCGACTTACTCGAGCCCGAACTGCTGCTTTTAGCTGAGCTTGCGCTCGATTTAGTGCTGCTCGCCTTACTGCTACCCGAAGAATCACTCGAGCCCTTGGAAGCCGTTTTTCCGCTCGATCCGCTGCCCGAGCCGGAGGAATTAAGCTGTTGGGAGCTTGCGCCTGCGTTCTTACTTGCTGCGACGATCTTCCCCTTCTTCTCGGCCGAAGCCTTCACCTTCGTTCCGTCGGAGGTGACGGTGACGGTTCCGTTGACGTAGGTACCGAACACCTGCGCATCAACGGAGTTCAGCGCATCCAGGACCACTTGGGTTGGATGGCCATACGAATTCTCGCCGTACGAGAGCACCGCGATTTTAGGGCTGAGCTTCTTTGCGAGGCTGGCGTTGGTGCCCGACGCGCTGCCGTGGTGGGACACCTTCAAAACGTCCACCGAAGCACTGCCGCATTGACTCTCGGCTTCCACCGGCGCATCGCCCGTGAACAAAAACGTGCTCTTGCCGTAGGTAAGCTTGATCACGGCGGAATAGTCGTTGCTGTTGGAATACTTAGCGGATTTTTCCGGCCACAAAAGCTCGGCCGAATAGTTTTCACCGGATGCGATTTTGCGGCCGGCATAACAGGTATTGATGCTTAAACCCTGCGAATCGATCGTCTGAAGAAGATTCTGGTAAGTCTTGGTTGAACTGGTTGCCTTGGGCATCCAAACCGAAGCCACCTTAACCGAGGTGATAACCGAAGCCAGACCTCCGATATGGTCGGCGTCCGGATGTGTTGCCACCAGGTAGTCGATTTTCGTGCGCTTGTCGGCCCTCAAGGTTGAGATGACCTCGGGCGATCCCCCATCCGCAGTGTCTATTAGCATGGTTTTGCCGTCGGGGAATTCGATGAGGCTCGCGTCGCCCTGCCCAACGTCAACGAACTTAACAACAAGCTTTTTCGACTTCGTCTGCTTGCTCTGCGTCGAGCTGGCGCTCGCTTTAGCCTTGGATTCGCTCTTGGACGTGGCGTTGTCTTGAACATCGGCTTGCTCCGAAGAGTCGCTACCCGACGTCTCGACAGTCTCCGCTTGAGCCTCGCCCGGTGAATCGTCTGAAGAATCGACCTCGGCACAGCCCATGGTCACCGAGATAGCCGTAGCAAGCAAACAGCACATGCAAATGCCTACAAGGGCGTCTTTTAGAAGCTGAGCCCTCTTGCTCTGCTTTTGCCCAAGCGCCTTTTTATGTTTAGGCTGCTTGCTTCCGGCATGCTTCCTTATCCCCCAAAAACTCATGCTTCCCCTGCTTACTTTCGAATTTCTTTCAAGCTGAATTCTACGTTAAACACAAGCAGAGCATCGCCTAAGTTCATCTACCAAATGACCAAACAAGGCCAAGGCTCTTTCCTAAAAAACAGGCGAGCCCAATGCTGAACTTCGTTCTAACATAAGAAAACAGAATCAATAAACAAAGAAAGCCACGATCAAATAAGAAGCCGTTGGCACTTCAAAAAGAAATAGCGCTCACAACAACTACAGAGGCTTGATTTAGGAGAATGCGCAGATGAGAGACCATTCCAATCATATTCAATTGACGCGCGAAGAAGCCGTTGAGCAGACGCTTGCAGCACTGAACTCGCAAGCAGGCGGTTTTGGCTGGAGCAGTAACAAAGGCACCGGCAAAAGCGCAAGCAATAAGCTCGTTGAGCAGGTGCCGCTCATTGAGTCGGTTGGCCGTGTTACCGCTTTTGACATTTGCGCCCGCAATGACATGCCCTCAAGCCTCACTTGCGCCATGGACTCCATCGCTCTTCATTGGGAAGACTTTACAGGTTTAGCCGAAGGCGAACTTCCAGACACTTCAACTTGGGTACGTGGACGCGATTGGGAATTCGCAAACACCGGCGTTGCCATGCCTAAAGGCTTTGATACCGCCATCGTGATCGAGCACGCGCAAGTATCGGAAGACGAACAGCACATCACCATAGACGCCGCGCCTTCAAAAAAAGGAGCGGGCACTCGTCCGGCGGGTTCAACCATGCGTCGTGGAGATGTTCTGGTTGCCGCGGGCACCGTAATCACGCCCGACCTTGCCGCACGCATTGGCAGCGGCAACATCGCCCATGTAGCTGTTGTCAGGAAGCCTCGAGTCGCCTTTATCCCCACCGGTAACGAGCTTATCGCCCCCGGCGTTCCCTTTGATCCCGATCGCCCCGAACTCTTTACCGGGCTAGGCAAAAACTTTGAAACCAATAGCATCCTTGTCCAGGCAAAATGCGAAGCATGGGGTGGCCAATTCATCCCCTTCGACATCACAGCGGACACAAAGGAAGATATTCACGAAGCCATCAGCCAAGCAATGAGCATGGCCGATATCGTTGTGCTTAACGCGGGCTCATCAAAAGGATCCGACGACTGGTCGTGCGAGGTCATGGAAGAAATGGGGCAGATGATCTGCCATCAAACCAACCACGGCCCTGGGCATCATTCCAGCTTTGCAATCGTCAACGAGGTTCCCATCGTCGGAATCTCGGGTCCTTCGGCTGGCGCCTCTTTTACGCTTAATTTCTACCTTCGCCCTCTAATGCGCGCCTTCTTAGGGCTTGAACCCGAGATCGAGCGAACGCCGGTTGTCCTAGCGAAAGAATTCCCCAAAGCACACCACCATGCAAGCGGGGCAAAACACGGCGGCGAGGTGCGCCCGAAAGAGCACCATCCTCATAAAGAGGGCGAACCTGAATTCTTCAACATCAGCTTATTGCGTGCCGAATATGCAGCCGACGGAAGGCTTGTGGCCTACCCCATTCCAGGGCGCCCCGGAACACCCGAAAGCTACACGGCAAACATGTACTACATGAGACCAAACGGTCCAGGAATCAAAGATCCCAAAGCTGGCGACATCATTATGGCCGAATGGCGCTAAGCGCCTGATGAGGCGATCTGCATAAACGCCGCAAACAGGGCCTAGCCGCAAAGCTATGGCCTGTATGCGACGGCACAGGCAGGGTCCCTAAAGGCCTCGACCCGCTCTCTATTCCCAGCAAGCGGCGCTCCTTACCTCTTGTGCAGCTTCCTGCGACGGGCGAGAGCGATCGCGCTTGCTAGAGCCCAAAGCGCTACAGCCGACAACGAGCCTGCGTAAAAATCGTCACGCGTGTTAGGAGTATGGGACTCGTCGTTTTGCTGGGAATCCGAAGCAGTCGCCCCTTCGTTGCCTTTGCTAGGCCCATCGTTGGAACCGCCATTGCCAGCATCGGAGCTCTTGTCGGCGTCGCCCGAATCGTCGGCACCGCTATCGTCCGAATCATCGGAATCGCCATCGGAGC
>CAVBOO010000064.1:0-6262 GCA_963597045.1 bacterium
GCCCGAAGCGTACGTTCCCACCACCGACACCTTCATCGAGAAAGATGCCTCCATCAACGATGAGGTGGAAAAGCTCAGGCATGCAGCAACTAGCGCCCTTCTTTCGCGCAGGGATGTGATTTGCGTTGCCTCGGTTTCCTGCATTTACGGCATCGGTTCGCCTATGCAATACGCGGGCATGTCTTTATTCTTGGACAAGCAGGAGGAAACCGATCGTGATGAATTGATCCATCAGCTCATCGATATTCAATATGATCGCAATGATTACGATTTGCAGCGTGGGACCTTCAGGGTGCGTGGCGACAACCTCGATATCTTCCCGCCTTATGCGGAAAACCCCATTCGCGTAGAGTTCTGGGGCGATGAAATCGAGGCTATTCAGGAAATCCATTCCGTTACCGGTGAGGTGCTGAACGAGTACGAGTCTATTCCGATTTGGCCTGCATCTCACTATGTGACGGCACGGCCCGAGCTTGAGCGAGCTATGGTCGGTATTCGTGAGGAGCTGCAGGCAAGGCTCAAAGAACTTAACGAAGCCGGCAAGCTTCTTGAGGCGCAGCGTTTGGAGATGCGCACGACCTATGATCTGGAAATGATCGAGACCATGGGATTTTGCAGCGGTATCGAGAATTATTCCCGTCACCTTGATGGCCGCGAGCCTGGTGAGCCGCCGTATACCTTGCTCGACTATTTCCCCGATGATTACGTTTGCTTCATCGACGAGAGCCACGTGACCGTCCCGCAAATTCGCGGCATGCATGAGGGTGACCGCTCGCGCAAAGTCGTTCTTGCCGAGCACGGTTTTCGCTTGCCCAGCTGCTTGGATAATCGCCCTTTGCGATTCGATGAGTTCGAGGAGCGTGTCCACCAGTTCGTTTATGTCTCGGCAACGCCCGGTGATTACGAGCGGCGTGTTGCCGAATCCG
This sequence comes from bacterium, assembly GCA_963597045.1. GTDB lineage: Bacteria > Actinomycetota > Coriobacteriia > Coriobacteriales > Eggerthellaceae > Anaerotardibacter. The sequence continues at coordinate 927 of CAVBOO010000064.1, forward strand.
TCGTCGAGCAGATCATTCGTCCTACCGGGCTTCTTGACCCTGAAATCGAAGTTAGGCCCATTTCCAGTCAGATTGACGACATTATCGAGGAGTGCCAGAGCAGAGCCAGCAAGGGCGAGCGCATCTTGATCACAACGCTTACCAAAGGAATGGCCGAGGATTTGACGGAGCATCTTCTTGATCAGGGCATCAAGGCGAATTACATGCATTCCGACATCGCGACTTTGGAGCGCGTTGAGATTTTGAGCGCATTGCGCCGTGGCGAGTTTGATGTGCTGGTTGGCATCAACCTCTTAAGGGAGGGCTTGGATCTACCTGAGGTTACCTTGGTTGCGATTTTGGATGCCGACAAAGAGGGATTCCTTCGCAATCATCGTTCGCTGATCCAGACCATCGGCCGAGCTGCGCGCAACGCCGAGGGTAAGGTGATCATGTATGCAGACAAGATCACCGATTCCATGGACCAGGCAATCAAGGAAACGAGGCGTCGTAGATCCTTGCAAGAAGCCTACAACCGTGAGCATGGCATTGTTCCGCAGACGATTCGCAAGGACGTCAACGATTTGCTGGAGCATCTGGCGAAGGATGGGGATTCGGCACGGAGCGCCGACGAGGTGAACGCCGAGCTTGCGCAGATGTCACGCGGGGAGGTCTTGCGAACCATCGCCTCGCTTGAGGAAGCTATGTTGACGGCGTCTGCCGCCATGGATTTCGAGGAAGCCGCTCGCTTGCGCGACCAATTGGTCAAATTAAAGGGCCAGATGGAGGGCAAAGCCGAAAAGGATGTTCTAGGCGAGCTGAAAAAGCAGGCGCGCAAGGGTTCGACTTTCGGCTGGCGCAAGCGATCGTAGGGGACTTGCGGGCTTTATGCCAAACTCGCAAGATATGAAAACATTGCAATCTGTTTTTTAGGACGTGTACTTGGCTTACATCAGCAACATAGTAATGGGCCTTTTGAGCTTGCCTTTGATAGCCTTGGCCTTGACTTTGCCCTATCTTATTTATCAATATGCACGCTTTGGGGCGATTTCGTTTCGCAAAACCTTTATGGTGCTGGTGTTCCTTTTTTACTTGATTTGCATGTTTTATCAGGTGATTCTTCCCTTACCAGCCGATAGACAGGCGTTTGTTCCGTATGCGCAGACGCCCCAGATGGACCCGTATGACGTATGGCGCGATTTACGCTCTGCGGCGCTATCGGTTGGTTTGAGTTCCTCTTCGGGAGCGCGCACGTGGGTTGCTTTTCTGAAGGTGCCTGAAGTGTATCAGGCCATCTTCAACGTTCTATTGACGATTCCCTTCGGATTCATGCTTCGCTACTTCTTCAAGAGAGGGGTACTCGCAGCAACTGTTTTGGGATTTGGCCTATCCTTGTTTTTCGAGACGACCCAGCTCACAGGTCTTTGGGGTATTTATGCCCACCCGTACCGCTTGTTCGACGTTTGTGATCTTGAACTTAATACCTTAGGATCTTTTGTGGGATCGGTCTTGGCTCTTCCCATGATTTACCTGCTGCCTGATTTGGACGCGGCCAACGAGCATGCCATTGAGCGCGGCTTGGCGCGTGCCTCTATGACCAGGCGATTCATCGGCTTCTTTATCGATATGCTCTTGAGCTTTGCATCAGCATTTGGCTTGTGTGTGGTATTCGGCGTGTTTGCGGGTGATTTTGGGTCTACGCTTGAGGCCTGCGCGCTTGGCATACTTGTCTGCCTATTCGTGAGCACCGGTATTTTCTTCATGCTTGTTCCGACGCTGATGAAGGGGCGCACCATCGGTCATTTGGCGGTTGGCCTGCGCATCGTTTGCTTAGATGGATCAAAGCCCGGGTTCTTGAATTATCTTGTGCGCTACGGCAGTTTGATCTGGGTCTGCATTCTTTTGCCTGCTGTCGTTTACCTGATATCGCCTAGCGTTGTGGACGGAATCCAGTCGCGTGCGTTTTTGGAAACGATGACGGGCGTGTACCTGCTTTGGATCGCAAGCCTGGTGGTTCGTAGCGTCGTTGCCTTCTTTGGCAAGCCTATGGTTATGCTTAACGGGTATATGTCCAACACGACCATTGGTACCAAGACCGATGCACGCATCAGCGCACGTTATGCATGATGGAGCCTTTCTTTTCGGCTTTGGAGCGCTTGCTCTTATTGGACCTAAGCTGAGCCGATTAGAGGGCTTATGCCCATTTGGCTGCTTCGGTTTTGTGGTCTTGGAGCCTAGGGATCTTGTTTGATCCTTAGGCTCCAAGGTGCAAGATGGTGGATCGCTATTCTGTAAGCCCGATGATGTCGTTGCTGATCCAGGATGGCTGCTGGATGAACAGGTTGCCTGTCATTGCCTGTGCTCGACCCCCATCAGCCTCGAAGACGAAGGACATGTTGTTCTCGCGCGCCTCGTTGGCGAGAGCTATCAGGTAAAGGAAGCTGAAGGACCCGGATTCGGCTTCAACAGCGTAGGCGTTCGTCGACTCAACGACGGCGTCCATTTCTTCTTTGCTTACCAGCTGGAAGGGGGTGCCGGCGAATTTGATTCCGATATCGGCTGTGATGGTGTCGGACATGAATTTGCCCGCCGCAGGGAGCGCCATGCCGATTTTGGGAGCCCCTATGGTTACGGTGAGGTCGGATTCAACGACGAGGACGCCGGAGCCCGTGTCTGCGTTCATGCCTGAGTTGATGTCGACCGATACAACCTTGGTGCCTGCCTTTTTTGCGGCATTGATCGCCTTGATGCAGTGGGCGACCAAGCCGGTGGGCTCGCCTTGGAAGCCGGTGCCCAAAAGGCAGTCGACCACCACATCGTATTTTGCGAGGTCCAACTCGTCGTTTGCAAGATGTACCTCAAGATTGTCCAAGGGCGTTGAGTTGAGCGTGCTGAAAAAATGCACGGAGCTGAAGGAGGCCGGCTCTTTGGTGTAGTAGCAGTCGATGGCGCATTTGTTCTTTGCGAGCAAAATGGCAAGCCTGTAGCCATCGCCACCGTTGTTTCCCGACCCGCACACGACGGCGATTTTGCCTTCCCTTATGCCGCGTTGACCCATGGCCTCATACACCGCCGTGCCGGCTCGGTCCATCAGTTCTACTTCGTTCACGAAGTTCTCGATGGTGAAGGCATCCGATTCGCGCATAAGGCAATTGGTGACGATGGGTTGCATAGCAGCTCCTGATCTTGGGTATTATGTGTAGGGTCAACTATAGCAAAGGAGCGTTTATGCGTGCTTTGGTGCAGAGGGTAAATCATGCAAGCGTCACTAATGAAGACATGCGATCTTCGGGCATTGATGCTGCTGGTACGTCTTCGTGCAACTCCATAGGCAAAGGCTTGGTTGTTCTGCTTGGCGTTGGTCAGGATGATGGCAAGCGAGAGGCCGATAAGCTTTGGTCGAAAATTTCGAAGTTGCGTATCTTTGAGGACGAGTCCGGCAAAACCAACCGCTCCCTTAAAGATGTTGGTGGCGATGTTGGTGGCGAGATTCTGTTGGTTAGCCAATTCACCCTGTATGCAAATTGCAAGAAGGGCAACCGTCCGAGCTTCACTCAAGCGGCTGCCCCTGATGTTGCCAACGAACTGTACGAGTATTTTGCAAGTTTGATTGCCTTGGACGGCGTGCCTTTTCAAACGGGTTGGTTCGGCGCCATGATGAAGGTCGAACTTGAGAATGACGGCCCCTTCACCATTTGGTTGGACACTGACAGCCTGTAAGGCCTGATCATAGGCCTACTTGTTGTTTGAGTTCGGCAATCGTCAGCTTGCGCTTGCGGACGTCGCTGATGTCCCAGCCGATTGCCAGAACAAAGGCAAGTAGCCCGAAGAAGCCGGTGACCGAGTATTCTCCCGGTGCGAAGATGACCGCCAAGAAGATGAAGGGAACGATCAAGAACGAGCTGAGCAGGCTGAGGTTGCTGTAGAGAGACCAACCGATCGATCCGATCACGTACAGGTAGAAACCAAGGGCGGGGGACACGAAGGCTCCCGCCAAAAGCGCTAAAACGATTTTAAGTGCGATAACGCAGAGCTCTTGCTTCAGCTCGCTCGTCTGCTCGCCAAGGAGCTCTTCGGGTCTTTTGGTGCTTGCAAAGGGGTTGAAAGAGGAGGAGGCGAAGGGGCTTGCATCCTCGAAAGGCGAGCTCTGGAACGGAGAGCTGCTAAAGGGTGAGGCGAATGGGTCCTTTGCATCATTGGCGCTACCTGAGTTGCCGGATGCGCTCGAGCTTGCTGAAGATCCTGCTGCGTTTGATGTGTAGGTTCGCTTGTTGCCGTTGGAATCGTAGGTGGTCCAAACGAAGGTTGCGCCCTGTCCAAAGGGGAAGCCGGTGAAGAAATCCTCCATGTTGATGTCGGCTTGCGAATAGCCGCCTTGCTTAGTGCCCGTGCCATAGGGGTGGTAGGCGAAAGGTGCGCCCTCCGGCTCCCATTTGCCGCTTTCAAGGACGTCGCGGGCCTCGTTGATAGTTTTCATTTTCTCTTCGGCTTTGGCGCGCGCTTCCGCATCCTGACCAAAGCGGTCGGGGTGGTTTTCAATCGCGAGCTTACGATGCGCTTTCTTGATATCGTCCGCGCTTGCTCCCTCGCTCAAACCGAGCGCTTCGAGTGCCTCAGATTTCTTCATTTATCTCCCTGAATTTGCGATAAATTTCATTGTTTCGTCCTAGGATACGGGCGAAAAAATCCTCAGGTATCGCTTTTGGGTAGTGAGCGTTAAATCTCCATTCCTTATGGACGAAACGTGAAGCCTGGGCTCATGGTAGAATTTCCCAAACGAACCATTTGGGTTTTGTTCAAGCATTGGCTTGGCCTAGGCCCGAAACGCAGCAAATCTCTTTAAACCTAAGGTGAACGTGTGAAAAAGGCCCTGATCATCCTCATCGGCATAATCTGTGCTTGCGTGATCGTGGCGAACATGGATTACCTGCTGGAAATCATGGATGCCGTTCAGGGCGGCGCCCTTATCCCCTTGGTTGTCGCTTGCGTCATTATGATCGGGCGCTATGTGGTGCAGGCTGTTTCCTACAATGCCGCTTTCGAGGCGGTCAATCATCCGACGGGCATCGGGCATAACGTCATTCTTATTTTCAGCCTGGTTTTCATCAACACCTTCTGCATGTTCGGCGGTGCGACGGGCGTGGCCTTCATCATCGATGACGCGCGCCGCAAGGGGATGGATGTCGGCACTGCAACCAGCGGCGCCATCCTCTCCCAAATCGGGTGGTATGTCGCCGTTTTCGCAATCTCGGTTATTGGTTTTGCCTCGATGCTGATCAGCGGCATGGTCAACTTCATTTTCGTTGCGGGCGCCCTGGTTCTTTTCCTGGTGCTTATTGCCTTGGTTAGCTTATACG
>CAVBOO010000065.1:0-6260 GCA_963597045.1 bacterium
GCCTTGCACTTGGTATATGTATAGGAATCGCTCACTTCATCATAAGCAACCCTATACCAATAAGGATCAATGGCGTAAGAATCATACGGAAGGTACTTTTCCCCGATGTTCCCATTCTCGCCTAAACCATAATAGGAAAAACTAGCAATACCGTCATAATTTGCATAAATAAGAGCAGGTCGTTTTAGGGATTCATCCCCTACCCAACACTCGCCATGGTCACCATCATCGATATAGAGGGAGTAATTGCTAAGATTGTATGGATCGACCTTAGTAATTGTGATTTTTACAGGTGCGTAATAACGACCATAGTAATGATTGGAATCACTTATCGTTATCGAAATATAATAAGTGCCAGATTTTCCAATGTACTCAGAGCTCTCCGACCCTTCACTATCTAAATAAAATTCATCACCGAAGCTGCACGCATTGCTCGAAAGAAGCTCCTTAGTGGAGCCTGTATTTACATAAACGGAGCAATTCCTAGTAAGGGCGGTTACCCCAATCTCCTCTTCGAGGCTAGCTTCATCAAAAGTGAATTCGCTTTGGCCAAAGCTGAGCTCGACGGTGTTCCAGTCGACGTCGGTAAAATCGCTTAGTTGCTTACCCCCCCCTGAAGTGTCTTCGTCTGCAAAAGACAAAGCTGGTAAGCCTAGCATCAAAACAGCTGCAACAAACAAAGCTGCAATGCTCTTAGGAAATGCCTTAAGCATTACTGCGCCCCTTTCTCTTGTTCTTCTTGCGATCCTAATTTTTAGCATCGCCACCTTATCAAGGCGTTGATGTCTTAACCGTAAACAAAAGAAGTTTAAGCAAAAATGTATACTGAACGGGGATTTTAATTTTAGAAACTATTACATTTTAGGCAAAATGCAATAAAAATGGGCCTAGAGGCAAGGGTTCGGATCCCCGCACCTTGGCCTGTAGGCCTTATGCGCCAAAACACAAAAATCGCCAGTAAGTTTCCCTACTGGCGATAAGAATTCAAAAACAAGCTCAAACTGGCCTACGAATCAAGCAACCAGGCTGCTCGATTGGATTAACTCCAATCGGCACCGATAACGACCAAGATGTCGCCGGAGTGCTTGTAGGTGCCCGAGTTCTTCTTCAAGGTGCCAACGCCTAAGGTGTCGGCAACCTCTTGCGCTTTATCCTTCATGTCGTCGCTATCGTAAATAACAAGCGTCGAGGTATAAGCGAAGTTATCGGCATTGCCCGTTTCGCATGTTGCACCCTGCTTGGTCAGCTTGGTGGCCGCAGTGTCAGCACAACCGGAAACGCCCGATCCGTTCTTGACCACGATGCTCAAGCCGGAAAGATCGGTATCGGTTGAGCCTTGGTTGGTGGACGAAGTGCTGCCGCCGTTGCCGGAATGCGAGGTCTCAATGCCCGTGCCGGAGTCGGTCTGGCTCTCGGCCGTGGGCGACAAGCCCGCATCAACACGCGCCATCATGGTTTTCCACTGGTCTTCCAGCAGCAGGTCCCACCACACGCCATCTTGCTTCTCGGAAGTCTTGGGCGTAGATGCGGTGTAAACGTTGTTGTCAACATCGATGCCCGCGAACTGCTGCGCCAAGCCCAGGATATAGGAAGCGGACATGTCGGTGGTGATGTAGCCGACCATGGTGTTGACCGTGGTCATCAGGGTGGCAACGTCGGAGCTAAGAACCTTCTTCATAATCGCCGACAGAACCATGCGCTGGTTGGCGGTACGAAGAGCGTCGCCGTCACCGACCTTATCGTAGGTGTGGCGGGAACGGCAAAGGGAAAGCGCCTGCGAACCATTCAGGGTTTGCGTACCGGCTTTGATCTTGTCGTCAACATGGGAGTCATCGATGTCCATGGCAACCGTGACCTCAACGCCGCCAAGCGCATCGACCACTTCTTTAAACGCGTCGAAGTCGATTTCCGCATAGTGGGAAATAGGAACGCCGGCCAGTTCGGAAACCACCTTGATGGCGCCCGCGGGGCCGTCGAAGGTGTAGGCCGCGTTGATCTTTTGCGTGCCGTGCGAGCCCATGTCGGTCTTAAGGTCTCGGGCGATCGAGATCATGGTGACGGTTTTGTTTTGCGGATCGACGCGCGTGAGGATCATCGAGTCGGTGCGGTAGCCGCCCCATTTGCCCGAGTTCTCGCGCGCCTCCGATTTATCCACGCCGATGAGCAGCATGTAGAAAGGATCGGTTGCGTTATCGGTTGCAACAAGCGAATTGGCCGCATCGCTATCAAGGCCGTTCATCTGGTTGTCCAGGTATGCCATATAAGCAAAGGCCGCACCGGCGCCGCCCAAAACGAGCGCAACCAGCACCGCGCAGGCAGCGATCAAGCCCTTGCGACGGCGTGCTTTCTTTTTAGCAAGCTTGTTGTTACGTACATAATTATGGGAGTTATGGCCCGCACGAGAGTACGGGTTGCTGGCGTCCCCCGCGGCGGCGGCATGAGTGCCCGCACGATGGTCGCGATAAGTCGAAGTTTCTCCCGAGCCGTAAGCGGAACGGCTGAAAGCAGACGCGTCTGCCCTTTGCCCCGAACGGCGTGACTTCTTATTTTCGAATCTAGCCATGAAGCCAATTTTGCCTATTCTTCGCACAAGACGCAAACCAAAAGGCGGGGTTTCCGATTTAGCACACTTCATTTCCATATGAGCGGTGAGGCCCATTCCTTGGCAAAGCGGAAAAACACGTTCTTGATTCTCAACGCTATTGCAATAGCAAGGGAGTAGAATCTGAAAAGACATGCGTGAGGGCGCTGTCGTGGGAGGGGAGCTTGCCCGGGTTTTTGCCCGGCAAGCTTAAAACAAGGAGTCGATCTTCATGATTACCGACCTTAAAATCAACGCTGAGAATAAAAAGCTCTACTACGAAAAGGGCTGGTGGACCGATAAAACCCTTAACGATCGCTGGAATCAGTCGGCAGCAGCATACCCCGATCAAGAGTATGTCTGCGACAACCTGGGCGTTCACTACACCTACGCCGAGGTCGACGAAAAAGCCGCACGCCTTGCCGCATGGCTGAAGAGCGTCGGCGTTGAAAACGGCGATATCGTCACCTTCCAATGCCCGCCCTGGTCTGAATTCTGTGTGATCTACGTTGCTTGCCTGAAGGTCGGCGCCGTGATCCACCCCCTGCCCGTCACCTTCAACGGGACGGATCTTGTTTACAGCATGAACCTGGTAGGCACCAAGGCATTCATCTGCCCCACCTTCTACCACAAGACCAATTTCGAAGATCAGGTGCTCAGCATCGTCGACGAGGTTCCCACGCTCGACCGCAAGGCCATTGCGGTGCACGACAAGCTCGAAAAGACCCATGGCACCATCACGCTCAAACAAATCATGAACGATTTCGAGCCCTTGGCTGAGGCTCCGGCTTCCCAGTCCGACGAAGTGGTCCTTATTCTTTCGACTTCGGGCACCACGGGCTTCCCCAAGGCTGTGCTCATCACTCACAACGCCCTCATCTACTCCGAGGAATCCTTCACTCAGCACTTCGGGCTCACGCACGACGACGTCATGTTCATGCCCGCACCGCTCAACCACGCAACCGGCTTCAACCACGGGCTCATCACACCCATGCTCTCCGGCGCACGCGTTGTACTTATGCAGGAGTTCAAGGCCTCCCCGGCCATCGACTTCTTGAACTCCCAGGGCGTCACCTGGTCGATGGGCGCCACGCCCTTCATCTACGACTACCTCACCACCGCGGAAAGCGAGGGCAAATCCTTTGGGTCCCTTCGCTTGTTCATCTGCGGCGGCGCGCCTGTCCCCGGCAGCATGAGCAAGTGGGCCGACAAGCACGGGATCGTCCTATGCGAGTGCTACGGTTCCACCGAAAGCTGCCCGCATTTGGCCGTTCCTCCCTCAAAGACCCTCGAGTGGGACGGTCGCTTCAGCGGCATCCCCTGCGGTGAAGGCATCGAGGTCAAGGTGGTCGACTCGCTGGGCAACGAGGTTCCCCGCGGCAAGCAGGGCGAGGAGATTTCCCGCGGCCCCCATATGTTCGCCGGCTACCTGAACAACCCCGAGGCCACCGCGCGCGACCTGAAGGACGACGGCTGGTTCTACTCGGGCGACCTTTGCACGATGGACGAAGAGGGCCGCGTCAAGATCAACGGCCGCAAGAAGGAAATCATCATCCGTGGCGGCGAGAACATCTCCGCCAACGAGATCGACAACAACCTAAGCGAATGCCCCGGCGTCGGCAGCCATGCCACCATCGGCTACCCCGACGAGCGCATGGGCGAGCGCATCTGTACCTTCCTCGTGCCAACGAGCGATCCAGCGCCCACCGTCGAAAGCATCGCCGAGTACCTTAACTCCATCGGCATCGCCAAGCGCCTGCGCCCCGAGTACGTGGAGTACATCGACGAGATTCCCTTGACGGAATCCGGCAAGGTGAAGCGCAACCTGCTGGCAGACGAGCTCAATCGTCGTCTTAAGGAACGCGGAATCCTGTAGCCGCAGCAACCCGGCACGGAGCACAAGCAAACTTGCTCGATTCAAGGCGTCGATTGGTTTCGGCGCCTTGAGTTTTTGCAGGGGCAAATTCCTAAACAGAACCTGCAGTGCCAAGCTCGGGTAGGCTCATTCGGCCCGCCAAGCGCACCTTAGCGCAAAGCAAAGAGCCGCCCCATGTGGAGCGGCTCCTCTTGAATCGCATTGATTCAGCTTTGATGCAGGCCCAGGCGGGATTAGAAGGCGACTTCCTTCTTCTCCTTTTTGAGGGCAACCTTGATGGCCTTGATGACCACGATGATGGCCAGAACAACCAGCAGGATGGCGATGAGCAGCTGCGCGATAACGCCAGCAGCGCCGCCAGCCTGAGCGGCAAGAACCGTAGCGTCGCCCATGAGCAGGGTGGCCTTTGCAAGAATGGTCTGCGCCAAGGAGGTCAAGGTAACGATCATCATGAACACCAAGGGCACGTAGAACATCTTGTTGTTGCGACCCGCGTTGCCCAGCCACACGCAAGCAGCCAGCAGGGCAAGAGCGGCAAGGAGCTGGTTAGCAGCACCGAACAGAGGCCAGATGATGCTGTAGCCCGTCATGCCAAGGCCAACGCCCAAGATAACGGTGACGATCGTTGCAACGTAGGGGTTGCAAAGAACAGCCTTGATGCCGCCCTGTGCGCGTGCCTCGTCGACGGTTTCCTCCATGCCGGTGAAGAGCTCCTGGAACATGTAGCGGCCCAGACGGGTTGCGGTGTCCAAGGAGGTCAGGCAGAAGGCGGAAACAGCCAAGATCAGCAGCGAGTAAGACAAGGACTCAACGTTCTCGAGGCCAGGGATGCAAGCGAGCATCTGGGAAAGGCCGGAAGCGAAGACGGCCGTAGGAGATGCGTAGCCGCCTGCCTGATAGGTTGCCCACACGAAGCCAACGGCGCACAGCGAGATAACAGCCAAAACGCACTCAAGAAGCATGCCGCCGTAAGCGATGGGCTGAGCATGAGCCTCGGTGTCCATCTGCTTGGAGGTGGTGCCGGAAGAAACAAGGGAGTGGAAACCCGAGATGGCGCCACAGGCGATGGTGATGAACAGCACGGGGAAAAGCATGCCGGAAGCGGCAGCCTTGTTAACCACGGCCAGGCCGGTATCGGGGTTGATGATGGCGTTACCCGAAGCATCGACGGCGGCGTTGGAGGCAACGAAACCGGTGAATGCGGGGATGTCCAGGTTGGTGGCAGCACCCACAAGGGAGGCGCCGACAATTGCGACAACCGCCAGAATCAGCATGCCGTAAAGCAGGTAGGAGGACAGGTAATCGCGCGGCTGGAGCAAAACCCAAACAGGCGCAACCGAGGCAACCAGAATGTAGAAGCCGAGGATGATCATCCAGGTGGTGTAGTCAAGGGAGACGATGGGCAGATTGAAGCCAACAGCGACGATAGCGGCGATGATGACGATCGCGGAAATCACGTTTGCAGCTGCAGGGATCTCGCGGCCGCGGGTAACGAAGCCGTACACGATGGCAACGCCGATGAACAGCAAGGAAATCATCGCGGTACGCATGTTGGCGAGGTTGGTGGCCTCGGTCTGCGTGCGAGTTGCCTCATCCATGGCGTCGGTGATGGGGGTCACCGCGAAGGTGTTGGCAACGATGGAGGCGAAGGCTGCAACAACCAGCACCAGGGTCAAAAACGCGAAGGTGCAGAACAGCTTCTTGGAGCTGTTGTCGATGTTCTCGGCGATGACGGTTGCAACCGTGTGGCCCTTGTGGCGCAAGGATGCGAACAAAGAACCGAAGTCATGCACTGCGCCGAAG
>CAVBOO010000066.1:0-6197 GCA_963597045.1 bacterium
GTTTGGCACTCTGAGCGAAAACGGCAACCCGCCCGCAAAAGCGGACGAAAACTCAAGCCTCAAGAACAACGAAAGCCAGAGCCCGATTGCCTTCGTGGCTCACGCTTACATGCACGCGCGAAACGCCCAGCTCGTCTTTGATTCCTTGCAGAGCCTCGTTATCCACGAAAAAGGGCGCGCCCGCAGGGGTATGAGAGAGGTGAAAGCGCCTGAAATCAAGGAATTCCCTCCCCGATGCCGAAAGCACGGCCTTGGCCAGGGCTTCCTTGGCGGCATAGGCAGCGGCCAGGTGCTGCGCAGGGTCGGCCTTGGCCTTAGCGTAGCGCAACTCCTCCCCAGAAAAGCAACGCCGTGCCAAGGGGCTTTCGAAACCGCCGTCTTCTGCGCAGTCAAGGACGCCTTTGAAACGCGCAGCGCTGGCCAGATCAACCCCGATGGCCAAAATCATGCGACTGCACCCCCATTCGCTAAATCGTCTTCGCCGAAACAACCGTGAATTGCTTGCAGCAATCATAGCGCCCCGCAACGCAGCTTCGGCGCTCAAGATCCTGCCATGAAGCATAAGGCCCTACTGCTGGGCAGCCTCGGCGAATTCCGCGAAACGGGTGGCTCCGCCATCTTTGCTGACGCTCGCTTTGACGCGCTGGGATTGATCGACCGCACCCGAGAAAACGCCGCGCTCAATCGAGCAGTCCTCGAAATCACGGCCGTGCGAGAACACGATGTAGGCCTCGTCAACCACGCGGTTGTTGGTGGGGTCAAGTCCGCGCCAATTGCGGCCGTCGTGCACCTCAACCCAAGCATGGGTTGCGCCTTCGCCCTCCATCAAGCCCGCGCAATAACGGGCAGGAATGCCCTTCGCGCGACACATCATGATGAGCGAATGAGCATAATCTTGGCAGACCCCGGCCGCCATACTGAAGGCCTGGGCCGCGGTAGTTGCCGTGGTGGTTGCCAAAGGGTCGTAGGTGAAGTGGCGATACACCGCATGCATCAACTCGACCGCGCGCTTCCACACGTGGGCATTGGGAATGGTCTGCAGGGCGCGCCCGGCAAAAACCACCGCCTCATGGCTCGGCTGAGTGAAGCTCGAAGGGCGCAGGTACATCGGATGCGGGGGCTCGGCGCATTCGGCCTCCTGATCGACCATCACCAAGCCGTAGCTCGTGAACGAAAAGGAATCGTGTGCCTCGGGGATGCTGCCCACATGCAGGCGGTTGCCGAAGCCGTCCACCTGCTCCATCAAATGAGTACCCGGGATCATGATCATCTGGGAGTCGAGCACCTTTTGGAACGGGGTCGATTTAGGTGCGCAACGCAAAATGAAATCATGATTGGTCACCGGCCCCGAAAAGTTCAATTGCGTTTCGAAGGAATAACTCAAGATACGCATTGCAACACCCTAGAAAATCTGTTCCATGAACCTTAGCATCTGAGCCAATTGCTCAGGTGTGGCATTTTCGGGGAAGCCCGGCGCGTACACGCGCACAATGAACTCCTTGAAGGCTGCACGGTCGTAAGGAATGCCTATGCGGTCGATCCTGCTGGCAAGTTTGTGAGTTTCCTTCTCCAAAAGCTCGAGCTTGTAGCCCAAGCGAAGATACAGGTCCATACGCTCGATGCTGAAGCCGCATTTGATGATGTTGCGGGCAACGTCGTCGGCAACGTAGTCGTCCGAGCAGCCCTTGAAAGCCATGATGTCGTCGATGATCAAAGCGCAATCGAGCATGGGGGCGCTGCTCTCCTGCGCATGCTCAAGGCTGTTGACGGCCATCTGAACGTAGGCGATGGTCTCGGTTCCGATGACGTCGCGCAAAACCACCGCATTGTCATAGGCGGCCTCGAGCGAGTTCTTGATGCTCGAAGGACAGGCTTCGCCGAAGAGGCACTCCTCGAACAGCTCGGAAGAATCCTTCGAGGAGTCGAAGCCAAGCGCCTGAAGCTGCCCGCGCCAAAACTCGTCGGGAGAGTCGATGGCGGCATCGTAGGTGCCCATGATGAAGTGCAGGGTGGTTTGGGAGCGTTCCACATAGCGCCCCAGCCACAGAAGATGATCGATCTTATCTAGCGAAAGGGAACCCATTAGTCCTCCTGGCAATCGTTTTCGGCAACTTCGCTCGCGGCGCGCACCGCATCGGCCTCTTCCTTGGAGCCAGCCAAATCGGCACCCAAAACCCAGGTGTCCTTGAAGCCGCCGCCCTGAGACGAATTAACCACGGCGGAGCCTTCCTCGCGCGAATAGCGCGTAAGCCCGCTCGGCCACACCTTGGTAGACGCCCCCGACAAAACGAAGGCACGCAGGTCGGCTTTTCGCATGACTTCCTCGCCGTCTACATAGGTGGGCAGGCATAAGAAGTCGATCACCTCCTGAGCAATGAAGCGGCGCGGTTCGGCCTTTACCTTGGCAAGAAGCTCAGCCAAATCCTCGTCACTCAGATCGCTGCCGAAGACCACACCGTAGCCGCCTGCCTCGGCAACGTCCTTGATCACGAGCGTACGGGCATTCTCGAGCACATAGCTTAGATCATCGGGGTAATAGGGCAAGTAAGTGGGCGCGTTGTGCAGGATGGGCTCTTCACCCAGGTAATACTCGATCATCTTGGGGACGAAGTAATAGATGCCCTTGTCGTCGGCGGCCCCGTTGCCCGGCGCGTTCACGATGGCCACGTTGCCGGCACGATAGGCGCTCATCAGGTTGGGGATGCCGATAAGGCTGTCCGGCACGAAGCACAAGGGATCCAGGTACTCGTCCGATGTGCGCCGATACACTGCACCCACCAGCTTGTCCTCGTTCGCATCGCGGTAATAGAGCTTCAAGTCTTTAACGAAAAGCTCGCTTGGCTCGGCCAAAACCGCGCCCGCCTTCTCGGCAAGGTAGGAATGCTCGAAATAAGCTGCGTTGTAGCGCCCCGGAGTAAGGACCACGTTGATACCGCCGCAGTTTACGTAGTCCAAAGTCTCGCGCAAAAGCTCGCCGTAGTTGCGATTGTCCTGAATGGAGAGGGTGCGGAAGGTCTCGGCATCGCAACGGCGGCACAAATTACGCGCCACCAAAGGGTAGGACGCTCCGGAAGGAATACGCAGGTTGTCCTCGAGCACGTACCAAACGCCGTCGTCGCCCTCGACCAAATCGATGCCCGAGATATGCGAGTAGATGCCCTTCGGGGGCATGATCTGCTCGCATTGCGGAAGATAGCCCGAGGAGGCGAAGGCGAAGGTCTCGGGAATAACGCCATCTTTGATGATGCGCTTCTCGCCGTAAAGGTCGCGAAGGTAGGCGTTCAGCGCATCGACGCGCTGCACCAGACCGCGCTCAAGATAGCTCCACTGCGAAGCCGTGATGATGCGCGGGATGGCATCGAAGGGAAACAAGCGCTCGTGGAACTCGCCTTGTTTGTACAGGCCGAATTTAACGCCGTAACGGGCAAGCTGCGCATTGATCTTCGGAGTTTGCTGAACGAGCTTTGAGTACATGCCCGACCTCCTACCTGGCTTGGATGTTCATCTAAGCCTAGGTTTGCGAGGTTTCAGGGCTGTGACGCAAAGGTTTCGGGATTGCTGCCTGATTGTCCTAATGGCAGTAGTTTGCGCACGAGGGGCAGGCGGCCATGCCACCCAAGGCCGTCTCACGAAGCTCATAAGGAAGGCTTCGCCCAACCTTGTACATGGCATCTACCACTTCATCGAAGGGAATTTTACCCTCAATACCCGCTAAGGCCAGCTGCGCCGCGGAAAGCGCATTGACCGCACCAGCCGCGTTGCGCTTTTGGCAAGGCGCCTCAACTAAGCCGCCGATGGGATCGCACACCAAGCCAAGCATATTGGCCAAGGCAAAGCCCGCAGCCGTAAGGCACATGCGGGGCGTGCCGCCCAAAAGCTCGCAAGCCGCGCTTGCCGCCATCGCGGCAGCCGAGCCGATTTCCGCTTGACAGCCGCCCTCGGCACCGGCAACGGTAGCGTTGCGTGCGATGATGGAGCCGACGATCGCCGCGTTCTCAAGCGCACAGATAAGCTGCTCATCGCTGAAGCCATGCTCTGTTTGCAGCGAAAGAAGAACCGAAGGAATCACGCCGGCGGAACCTGCCGTGGGTGCCGCGACGATCAAGCCCATCGCGGCATTGGTCTCGAGCACGGCGACGGCGTTGCGCGTGGCATTGGCCACGAGGGTGCCGCCAATCCCTGTACCTGCCGCTTCAAGCGCTGCAAGCTTAGCCGCTTCGCCGCCGATCAAGCCGCCCATCGAGGGTGCGGGCTGTTGGACAGGGGCGCTTGCCGAAGCGCGCATGACCTCGATAACGCGCGACAGGTAGCCCTCGATCGCGGAATCCGATGTGCCCTTGGTTGCCAAAAGCGCGCGCTCGCGCAACTCGGCGGCGGCGCTTAAGCTCGTGTTCTTACGCTCGCAAAAATCCAAGAGCTTGCGTGCGCTGGGGAAATCGAGCTTGCGGAAGGCTGCCAGGGCTTCCTCGGGGTCGAACTCATCGGAATCCTCACCGATCTTGCGATTGAGGCCGTCGGCCGGGATGAAGCGCACCGAGCGAACCGCGGGGAACTCCAAGATTTTATCGATAACCTCGGAGGGTACCGGGTCGTCTACGTCCATAACCGTGAAGGCATCGCCACCGACGCGCGTGCGGTGCAGGGTGGAAGTGCCGATGTTGATGCCCGCTTGGCCAAGAGTGCTCGCAATATGGGCAAGCGTGCCGGGAAGGTCTTTTTGACGCACGATCATGCTGCTGAACTCGCCCGTGATGCGCACGTCCACGCCATCGATACGGGAAAGCTCGGCCGCGCCGCCGCCGATGGAAATGCCGCGCGCCAGAACCTGGTTGCCCAAGACATCGGTAACCGCCACCTCGACCGTGTTGGGATGAGGCGTTTTGGTAATGGTATCGGGCACGAACTCGAACTCAAGGCCACGCTCGGTAGCCAAGTCGAAGGACTCGCGAATGCGCAGGTCATCGGTGTGCAAACCCAGCAAGCCCGCCACCAGGGCACGATCGGTGCCATGTCCACGATAGGTATGCGCAAACGAGCCGAAAAGCGTGAAGGTGGCCTTGGCAGGTTCGGCCTGCAAAAGATTGCGCACCATGCTCGCTATGCGCAGAGCGCCTGCGGTGTGCGAAGAGGAAGGCCCAACCATCACGGGCCCGATGATGTCACGGATACTCAGAGGCTTCATAGCTATAGCTCCTCGAAATCACGATCGTCGCCATACGATTTGAAGTAATCATATGCTGCATCATAGGGGTTCGCATAGCCATGATCGCGGAACCAATATTGCTCGGAATCGGCATAAGCGGTAGCCGAGCCGTAATCGGAAGGATCGGGGACGGTGTCGGTGGAGACAGACTTGCTGGAAGATTTAGAGGACGATTTACTGGAAGACTTGCTTTTCTCGCTATCCGTCTCGCCGGCGGAATGAAATTCTTCTTCCCATTTTTTGCCCGCCTCATTCATCCCAAAGTTGCCATTCTCGAGATCAGGCAACTCGGAACCCGTAGGCCAATAGTTTGTGAAGGTAAGCAATTTCTCAACTTCTGTAACTTTCCCGTACTCGTAAACAAATTTGCTATTTGGGTCAGCGAAGTAATCATCGTAGCTCACCGTGGCTCTGAAAAGATCCCAGTTCTTATTCGAACCAACGCACCAATAATAGATACGCGCTTTGTAGTATTGCCCCTGCCTACCCAGTCTCTTGCCGTCCTCTTCGCTGAACTTAACATGAGTATCCTTGTAGTCGGTATATGTCCCCAGATAGGTTTTGCTGATGTATTCAACGGGCATGCCGACGAACGGAAGCTTCTTGTCCAGGTTCTTAAGCTTCTTCTTGAGCTTCTTTTCCTCTTTCTCTTTTGCGGCCTTTTCCTCCTCGGTCAGATCCTCGTCTTCGTCGTCCTCCGCGTCCGCGCTCTCGGCGGTATCGCTTGCATCGTCATCATCGTCGTCCAAACTGCTCTCGGAGACGTAACTGGAGCTGCTTTTGTAAGAGCTTGAGCTTGCAGTCGAATCGCTGCATGAATAAAGGGCGGACCAGACAGGAGCGGTGAACGCGATAAGGGTGAACACGACGAAGGTAAAGGCCATGAACCATAAAAACTTAATCCATCCGTTAGCCCCGTCGGTTAGCTCGTACCAAAAAACAAAGGGAGCACCGATGATGGATACCGAACCCCGAGGCTTACCGCGCTTAAGCC
>CAVBOO010000067.1:0-5860 GCA_963597045.1 bacterium
GAGCAAGGGACGGCCGGACTTCATGATGGACTCCAGCAGGGGAACCATGTCCTGGATGGAGGAAATCTTAAGGTCGGTGAGCAGGATGTAGGGATCGTTGAGGACTGCCTCCATGCGCTCGGAGTCAGTTGCCATGTAAGGGGAAATGTAGCCGCGATCGTACTGCATGCCCTTGACGATCTCAAGATCCATGCCGAAGGTCTGGGAATCCTCGACAGAGATTGCGCCGTCCTTGCCGACAGCGTCCATGGCCTCGGCGATCTTGCCGCCGATGAGCGCGTCGCCTGCGGAAATGGTACCGACGTTGGCGATCTGCTCGGTGGTGGAGACCTCCTGGGCGTTGGTCTTCAGAGCCTCGACGACGGCGTCGGTGGCCTTCTCGATACCGCGGCGGACGGACAGGGGGTCGGCACCTGCGGCGATGTTGCGCAGGCCCTCGGAAACGATGACGTCGGCCAGAAGGGTTGCGGTGGTGGTGCCGTCACCGGCGACGTCGTTGGTCTTGACGGATGCCTCGCGTACCAGCTGAGCGCCCATGTTCTCGACGGGGTTCTCAAGCTCGACCTCGCGAGCGACGGTGACGCCGTCGTTGGTGATCATGGGAGCGCCGAAAGAGCGCTCCAGCGCAACGTAGCGACCTTTGGGGCCAAGGGTGACCTTGACCGCATCGGCAAGCTTCTTGACGCCAGCGGCCATGCCGGAGCGGGCGTCGGTATCAAACAGAATATCCTTTGCCATAATGCGAAAATCCTTTCTTCAAAAGCGGCGGGCGTCCAAGGTGCCCGCGGAGTGCGCCGTGAACTTATGCGGCGCAGGGAGAATTAGTCAACGATGAACTTGCCGTAGATGTCCTCGGCGCGGACGATCAGAACCGTCTCGCCGTCGATGTCGATCTCGGTGCCGCCGAACTTGCCGTAGACCACGTGGTCGCCGACCTCGACGGGCATGGGCAGGTACTCGCCCTTGTCGTTCAGACGGCCGGGGCCGACGGCAAGAACGCTACCGGTCTGGGGCTTTTCCTTGGAGTCGGCAGCCAGGTACAGACCGCCTGCGGTGGTCTCCTGGACCTCGTCGCGCTTGATGACGATGCGATCACCCAATGGTTGAAGTTGCATTGCGCACTTCCTTTCAATCAAGCCACCTGCTTCAAGCGCAGGTGCACGTTACCAAAGCAAAGCTTCAAGAGCGCCGTGTTCGTGCTCGGGCTGGGCAGAAGGCCCAAGCGCCGAAACAAGAAAAGGCAAGCTGTTTGATAGCTTTAGCACTCTCAGCGTTTGAGTGCTAAATGCATATTAGCAGCCTGCCAAATTGATGCAACTAAAGATGAAGAAAATGTGAGTGACTCACGCTTAGATATCGCACCTACGCGGCAGCTACGAGCCTAAGCGCAGGTGACCAGGCGATTAACCACCCTGGAATTCGCCTTTGCGCCTATTCGTAGAACTTGTTTTCCGGGAACGGGGGTTCCATGGCGCGCTTGAAAGCGAAGGAATCGGTGCGCTTGATGACGTAATCAACTTGTTCATCGGAAAAGCCCTTGGCCACTACTTCCTCGGCGGAAAGCCCCTGCTCGTAGTGCGCGATGAGGATCTGATCCAAAACGTCGTACTCGATGCCCATCACGCGCTCATCCTGGGCGCCGGGGGAAAGCTCGGCCGAAGGAGGCTTCACCAGCACATGCTCAGGGATGGGAGGAACCTCGCCCGCCCACTCGGCACGCTCGTTAACCCAGCGGGAGAGCGCGAAAACGTCGGTCTTGTAAAAGCCGCCGAGGGGCGCGAAGGCGCCTGCCGTGTCGCCGTACAAGGTGGAAAAGCCCATGGCCGCCTCGGACTTGTTGCCAGTGTTGATGAGCAACCAGTCGTTTGCATTGGAAAGCGCCATGAGGCTGATCATGCGGCAGCGGGCCTGCGTGTTCTCGGAAGCAAGGCCCTTGAGCTCGCCACCGAGGGCGCGCGCGAGCGAACGCTCGAAGCCCTCGTAGGGTTCAAGGATGCTGATCACCTGGGTTTTAAGGCCAAGGTTATTGGCAAGGTCCTGTGCATCGGTAATGGAATGGTCACTCGAGTAAGGGCCGGGGAGCATGTAGCCGTGCACGTGCTCGGCGCCAAAAGCCTCGACGCACATCGTTGCGGTAAGGGAGGAATCGATGCCGCCGGAAAGCCCCAACACGACATCGGTGAAACCGGCGCCCGAAACGTAATTCTTCAGGGCATTGAGTGCGATTTGATACTTCTGGGAAAGCTCCATGGCAGCTCCTTTTCGCGATTCGTGATTCAAGTATCCCCTGCTCAAGTTTCGCGTTGATTACGCGGCAATTAAAAGCGCCGACCGAAGCGGCCGGCGCGATCTTGTTCGTGGTGGGCTGATTGCAGGACTAAGCGTAGCTTGAGCGCACGCGCCGAGCAAGAAGTCACCCGTTGTCAGTGCGCTCAGCCGAGCACCGAGGGCCCGCCCCAAGCTTGCAGCTTTGCCCTCGGCGCAGGGCTACTGCTTGATTGCGCGAATCTGCTCGGCGATCCAAGCTGCCCATTCGTCAACGCCGGTGCCCTTGATGGCGCTGATGGGAAACAGGGGCGCCTGAGGGTTGAGGTTGTGGATATGGCTCTTGAACAGTTCGGTGTCGAAGTTGAAGACAGGCAGCGTGTCCACCTTATTCAAGACGATGGCCTTGGCAGCCTGGAAAACACCCGGGTACTTGAGGGGCTTGTCGTCGCCCTCGGGGACCGACAAGATCATTGCCTTCATGTTCTCGCCCAGATAGAAGTCGGTCGGGCAAACCAGGTTGCCGACGTTTTCGATGATGATGAGGTCGAGGGAATCCAAGTCCAGCACGTCGACGGCGCGACGAATCATATCGGCTTCGAGGTGGCAGGCGCCGCCGGTGTTGATCTGGACGGCGGGGATGCCGTTTTCCTTGATCTTCTCGGAATCGACCGAAGAAGCGATATCGCCCTCGATGACGGCGATGTTGAACTCGTCACGCAATGCCTCGATGGTGGCAAGGATGGTGGAGGTTTTACCCGAGCCGGGCGAAGCCAGGAGGTCGATGACGAAAACCTTCTTCTCGTCGAACAGAGCGCGATTCTCCTTGGCCAAACGATCGTTCTTGCCAAGAATCGGTTGCTTTAAATCGATGTGAGCCATTGCTCCTCCTATCTTGATGCCCACGCGCCAAAGGCAAACGCGAGCCTATTCTTCGTCGGGTAAATCGACCTCGATGGAGTCGACTTGAAGTTCTTTGCCGCGCACCAGCTCGGTGAAGGCGCTGCCGCAGTCGGGACATTTGACATGAAGGCGGTCGTGATCGAACTCAGCGCCGCACTCAAGGCAGATGCTATGCGGCTTGATTATGCGCAGATCGAGCTCGGCGCCTTCGGCCAAGGTCCCCTCGGTCAAAGCCTCGAAGGCGAAGACCATCACGTCCTCGATCACCTCGGTCATCTCGCCGACCGAAAGGCTGACCTTGGTGATGCGCTCGGCGCCTGCGTCCTCGGCCGCGGGAATCACGGACTCAAGGATGCCCGCCACCAGACCCATCTCGTGCATGGCTACTCCTTGCTTTCGGGGGTGGCGACAGCCTGCGCGGCGCCGGATTTCGCATCATGCTCGGCCCAGGCCTTCTTGCTGGCTTCCTTCATCTGAGCATCCAGCTGTGCTTGGGCTTCCTTAGCCTCCTTGGCGGCAGCACGCTCGCGGGCGCGCTCGGCCTTGCCCTCCTGGGTTTCGCGCTCGAGCTCGGTTCGCTCGGACTCGGAGCCCCACAGGTGCTCGTCGAAGGAGCGCTTAACCTGTTTGAGCTCCTCGCGCGCCTCTTCGGCTTCCTTAGCCTCGCGCGCTTCCTTGGCCTCCTTGGCCTTGGCACGACGCTTGAGCGCGATACGGGCGATGAACAGGCTTATCTCGTAGAGGCCGATCATGGCCGCGAACATCAGGCCCATGGTAACCGGGGACGCGTCGGGGGTGACCATGGCGCTGAAGATGAGCAGGCCCACGTAGACGACGCGCCAGCTCGCACGAAGCTTGGCGTAGGGCACGATGTCGAACAAAACCAGGTAGAAGACGATCAAAGGCATCTCGAAGGCGATGCCGAAGCCAATCTCGAACTTGATGATGATGTCCACCCAGGAGCCCGCCTCGGGAAGCACCGTCGCAAAGCCCGAAGCCTGGTCGGTGAGCCACTCGAAGGCCGGATGGAGAATCACGCAGTAGCAAAAAACGCTGCCGAAGATGAACAGGGCAACAGCGGCCGCGAAGGTGGGAACGAACCACTTGCGCTCCTTGGGCTTAAGCGCCGGGAGGAAGAAGGCCATGATCTGCCACAAGATGATGGGCATGGTGGCAACCACGCCCGCCCAGATGGAGATGGTGAAGCGAACCGCAAAGGCGTCGAAGGCGCCAAGCACGTTGAGCAGCGCGTTGCCGCTGGCGTCCTGCGGAAGGAACTCGGCCACTGGTGCCAGCAAAAACTGCGCGATGGTGGGCGTTGCCATGTAGAAGACGAGCGTCGCGATGAGCAGCGCGACGACGATGCGCGTCAGGCGCAAACGAAGCTCGCCCAAATGGTCGAGCAGGGACATACGGGCTGGTCCGATGGGCATTAGTTATCACCTTCCTCGGACACGTTTGCAGGCTGACCTGCTTCGGTAGGCGCGGCTGCAGGAGCGGCGGCTCCCACGGACACTGCGGACTCATCGGACGCCGATTCAGACGCGGCGGCCTTAGGAGCGGGCTTTGCGGGCTTGGCCGGCTTGGTGCCGTAGAGTTCCGCGGCGCTCGGCCTGGGCGCAGGCGCAGGCGCCTCGGCAGCCTGCTCCTTCATGGCGCGGCGGTTGGCCTCCTGGCGCTCGCGCTCGTAGCGCGCCTTGCGCTCGGAGAAGCTCTCCTTAGCCTGCGATTGCTCGACGCGCTGCTCGTGCGCGGCCTCCTTGGCCGATTCGGCAACGGCATCCACCGCGTCGATCACCTTCGAAGAAACCTTGGACAAGGCATCGTCCTCCTCGTCGCCGGCGGAAGCAGCCGAAGATGCGGGAGCAGGCTTGGCCGTGGTGTTGCGGCGCGTCGAAGAGGGCTGCGATTTCTTCTTTTGATTTTTATCGTCCAAGAGCTCACTGCGAACAACGCTGTTCATCTCTTCCTGGGCTTGCCTGAAGCGACCGATGAGCTCGCCTGCCGTGCGGGCGATTTCGGGGAGCTTGTCGGGGCCGAACACCAAGAAGGCAAAGAGCAAAATGAGGAGGAATTCAAATCCACCGATGCCGAACATGGAACCATCCTATCGATCGAATGTTGAAGAAGTCTTCACGCGGCTAAGACGCCGAAACGCGTTTGCCTGGAGCTAACCCCATGACGAAACGACGGACCGGGCGACCCCCATGCTTGCCGCGGCCGCGGGCGCCTGGCGCCCCGCTTATCCGATACGCCCTAGGATGCGCCACCGCCAAGAACCATCAAGCCCATGGTGGGCAAGGACAAGGCAAGCACCAAGATGACGGCAACGGCGGCGATGCCGATGCGCTTCCACAACTCGATGCGCTTCTTCTTGGCCTCGGCAGCGGCCTGGCGCTCCTCGGCGCGCTTGATGCGCTCCTCGAGCTGCTGCTTGGAAACCTTCTGGTTCTTCTTGTTCTTCTGAGCCATATCAGGAACACTTTCTAGTTTCAAATGCGTTAAACGTAAAGTACCGCACCAAGATACCAGGTTTCACCCAGCATCGGTCAATGGGCAATCGGGCTTCATCAACAGGCTATAATAATGCAACCGAATCCTGGCCGGCGCCGCGCTTGGCTAGGGGCAAACCCAGCTTGTTCGCCCCTCGAATGCGCATCGACCAGGTTGTTTCACGCACGCTGCGCCAAGG
>CAVBOO010000068.1:0-5724 GCA_963597045.1 bacterium
GTTCAGGCGACGCGCTTTTAGCTTTGGGTTTGCCCTAGATTTTTCCCTCGGCGCGCAATTTGTCGAACAGCTTTTCCACCTCGTTGGTGGCGACGATGGGCGCCATCTGGCACCATTGCGCTTTCGCGAGCGCGTCGGCTCGCATCAAATCGCAAATCGCATGAAAGAGCACCTCGTCGTAGTCGAGGTTTTCGAAAAGGCGCCTTACGTCCGTTTCTTTTGCGGCAGGCCTGTCGTCGTGATGCTCGATGACAAGGGCGAGCTTCCGGGTGAAGCCGTCATCGAACTCAAGGCGAGTAGCCACCGTTTTCAAGTGCTTAAGGCTTGCCGTGGGGTGCCCGGGCATGTGGCCGCGTCCCTCCGCGTCTAAAACGAAGGTTTCGGGCTTTCCGGAATCGTGCAAAAGCGCAGCCCAGCGATTGAGGGCGTGGGCCTTGCAGCCGTTAACCACGAAGGCGGTGTGCTCGAGCACGTCGTAGCAATGGTAGCGCGACATCTGGTCGAAGCCCTTCATGGGCGTAAGCTCGGGCAGTAGCACCTCCAGGAAGTCCAGATGCTCCATGATGGCGTCGTGTGCGAAGGTGCCGCACAAAAGCTTGTCAAGCTGATGACGCAGGTAAGCCTTTTTAAGTTCAAGCACGCGTGGCGCCGTGTTCACGATGGAGCGCTTCGTTTCCGCGTCGATGCTGAAGCCCAGTGTCGATGCGAATCGTATGGCGCGCAGCGCAAGCAAAGGCTCGCTTACCAAGCGCTCTTCGGCGTTGCCGACGAAGCGGATTTTCCTGTTGCGTATGTCGCGGGCACCGCGGTAGGGGTCAAGCAAGCCGCGCCCAGGATGGAAGGCGATAGCGTTGAAGGTGAAATCGCGTCGGGCAAGGTCTTCCTCGATCGTCGGGACCATTTCGTATTCGCAGGCTCTTCCCTGATCGTTGCGCTTCGTTACCTTATGAAAGCTGCTAACTTGAATGGAGTGGGGCCACTCGGGCGAGGTGAGGGTGGCGCTTAAGGTGCGCTTGTCGCTGATGTGAACCGCGTAGCCTGCGTGACGGAAAAGCTCCTCGATTTGCGAGGGCGAGGCGTTGCTGGCAAGGGTGATGTGCCCTCGTCGGCATCCGACGAGGCAATTGCGCACGTAACCGCCGTCAAGCCAAGCTTCAAAGCCCGCCTGTTCCAGCAGGTCAAGGCATCTTGCAACCGTGGCAGGAAGAGGGTCAAGGCCGTTTGCCCGGTTGGAAGGCAAGCTTGCGCGATGCGCGTTCTCCAAGCTGTTTGAAGTGGCCATAGCTCCTCCTTCCGTGCCGATGTTTCATGCCCATGTACGCAAAGTGTAGCCTTTGAACACGGCTCCCGTGCAGCTTATCGGCCGGTAAGTTTTAAGAAAAGCTACTTCGGTGGGGCGGTTTCGGAATTAAAAGCGCAATTCGGGTTCTTTTCAAACAAATGTTCGATTTTTTAAGTAGAATAGGCGCTGAAAAAAGAAGGGGGTCCGGCATGCTCGATGAATTGCACATATCCGATGTCGCTTTAATACGCGAAGCCACGTTTGCACCGGGTCCGGGGCTTACCGTCGTCACCGGCGAGACGGGCGCAGGCAAAACAGCCCTGCTTTCCTCGCTCAAGCTTTTGGCGGGCGAGCGCGCCGATGCCGGCATGATCCGCGAAGGGCAATCCTCCCTTTCGGTGGAGGGGCGCTTTTACCTGGACGATTCCCCTGAAGAGGGCGATGTTGTTGCGCGTCGTTTCTCCGCGCAGGGCCGCTCGCGCATCTCGCTTGGCGGCGTGCCTTCCAGCGTCAAGGAGCTTGCCTCGCGCATCGGCTCGAGCATCGATCTGTGCGGTCAGCATGAGCATCAGCGCCTTCTTAACCCAAAGCATCAGCTGGCGCTCCTTGATGCCTGGGCTAAAGAAGAGGTTTCGGTGCCTTTGGCAAAGTATCGAAGTGCCTACAAGACGGCGGCTGCTGCGCGGGCCGAGCTCGATCGCATAAACGAGCTTGCGCATGAAAGCGAAGTCACGCTTGATCGCGCTCGTTACGTGGTCGATCAAGTAGATGCGGTCGATCCTTTGCCGGGGGAGTACGACGGCCTTCTGGCCGAGATGCCTCGCTACGAGCATGCCGAAACCATCTTGCGCGAGTTGGATTTCGTGCGGCGCTCGCTTAAGGGCGATTCTGGCATCCTGGAGGTACTTGAGCAGGCGCTCGGCGCGCTCGACCAGGTGGCCTCCCTGGATGCAAGCCGGGCAGACGATGCCGCGCATCTGCGCGATGCCTTCTTTACGGTGGAGGATGTGGCAAGCCAACTTTCGTCCTATGCGCAAACCATCGAGTTCGACCCCGCCGAGCTGGCTGCGCGGCAGGAAAGACTCGCCAACTTCCAAGCTTTGATGAGGGGCTTCGGCCCGCGCATGGAGGATGTCCGCCGCGCTTACGACGAAGCTGTGCAGACCTTGCGTGAGTACGACAATTGCGACGAGTTGCTTGAGAAGGCCCAGGCCGCCCTCGACGCGGCGGACGCCGAGCTTGCACGCTGCGCGGCCGAGCTGGCGGATGCGCGCGCTGCCTCTCTTCCTCGTTTCGCCTCCTTGGTCGGCGAGCAGATGGCGCGTCTGCAAATGGGCAGCGCCTTCATCTCGGGCGAGTTCGAGGATCTGCCTCGTTCCCAGTGGAGCGCTCAGGGCACGCAGAGCTTCCAGCTTCTTTTCGCGCCCGGTGCCGATTTGAGCCCCCAGCCGCTCAACCGCATCGCTTCAGGCGGCGAGCTTTCCCGCGTGATGCTTGCCTGCAAGGTGGTGATAGGGGATAGCGACGAGGCGCAAACCCTCGTTTTCGACGAGATAGACGCGGGCGTCGGCGGCTCAACCGCCTCTGCCCTAGCCGAGGTTCTTACCGACCTGGCAAAAACCCATCAAGTCATCGTGGTTACCCATCTTTCCCAGGTCGCGGTGAAAGGCGATGTTCACTACCTCGTTCGCAAAAGCGCAGATGGCACGCCCGAAACAAGCTTAAGCAGCCTGTCGGGCGAAGATCGTGCAAACGAAATCGCGCGCATGCTCTCCGGTTCGGTCGACGAGCTGAGCCTGG
Source organism: bacterium (assembly GCA_963597045.1). Classification (GTDB taxonomy): domain Bacteria; phylum Actinomycetota; class Coriobacteriia; order Coriobacteriales; family Eggerthellaceae; genus Anaerotardibacter. Next base: position 3,083 of record CAVBOO010000068.1, read on the forward strand.
CTCACGCCCGTGCCTTGCTGCAGGGTGCCTAGCATCTGCCTTTAATAGGCTCAAACGCCTGGTCTTTTCCCTTGCGCAGCACTTTGGGGTCGAGTATTCTGTCTTCATCTTATTGTTTCCCCTTTACAAGCACTATGCTCTCGGGCCTTCTTTGCCCATCCTTGTGCCTTTTAGGGTCTCCACGTCTATTAGGAGGACATGGTGAAATTCTTCTTGGACACCGCCGATCTGTCCGAAATCGAAGAGGCAGCTAGCTGGGGCGCGCTTGCAGGCGTTACTACCAACCCTTCCCTTTATGCGAAAATCGGCGGAAAGCTGTCCGGCTTCTACGATCACATGAAGAAGATTTGCGACATCGTGGGCGACGATTGCCCGGTTTCCGCCGAAACCGTTGCGATGACGCGCGAGGAGATTGTCCGCGAAGGACTGGAGCTGGCCGAGATCGCTCCCAACATCGTGGTCAAGGTTCCCACCATGGTCGAGGGTCTGGCTGCAACGCGCGAGCTTGCCAACCTGGGCGTCCGCGTGAACATGACCTTGTGCTTCAGCGTGCCTCAGGCCATTTTGGCCGCTCGTGCCGGCGCGCGCTATATCAGCCCCTTCATCGGCCGCTTCGACGACATTTCCGAAGACGGCCTTGAGCAGGTGGGCAACATCGTTGCCGCTTTGGGCAACTACGACTTCACCGAGAGCACCGTCAACGGCGAGCAGGTCGAGGTTATCGCGGCCTCCGTGCGTTCCGCCAACCACGTTACCCAGTGCGCTTTGATGGGTGCCGATATCGCAACTGTCCCCTTCCCTGTCCTGAAGAAGATGATCCAGCATCCGCTGACCGATCGCGGCTTGGAGTCCTTCATGAAGGATTGGCAGAAGGTTTTAGGAGAATAGCGTTTACCCGGCGGCCTTTTAGGGCTGCCGGTTTTCATTACGGGCACTGCGTCGTAGAGGCGGCGGTGCCGCAAAGAAGAAAGCTGTACATTACATGAGTGAATTCCCTGAAGAGAAGCACGAGCTTGCTTCCGCTCCCCAGGAACCTGGTGCCGAAGCTGCAGAGGCTCCCGCGCCTAAAACCCGCGCCCGCAAAACCGCGGCACGCAAGACCACCAAGAAGAGTGTGAAAAGTTCCGAAAGTGCCGTCGTTGACGAGGCCGCCGGCGAGTCCGCTTCGGCCAAGGCTGTCGGTGTTGAGGCCCCTGCAGTCGAGGGAAAGCCCAAGCGCCAGACTCGCGCGCGCAAGAAGAAGGCCGACGAGGATGCGCCCGCCGAGGCAGCGGCTCTCGAAGAGGAGAGCAAGCCTCGCCGCCGCGGCCGTCCTGCCAAGAAGGATGCCGAGGCCGCAGATGCCGAAAAGCCCAAGTCTCGCACGCGTGCGCGTAAGGCTGCCAGCAAGGACGATGCCGCGCAGGACGCCGTGTTCTCCGATGCGGTAAGCCCCGAGGAGCTTATGCGCATCATTGCCGAGGCCAAGGCTGCTGCCGGCGCTTCTGCGGGGGATGAGCCTGCCAGCCCCAAGGGGCCCGAGTCCGTCGACGGTGTCAAGCCCGCCAAGGAAGGCAAGGCTGTCGATGCTTTGGCTGATGCGGCCGAGGGCGAACCCGCATCCGATGCCGACGATGCCCCCAAGCGCCAACCGCGCACGCGCAAGAAGAAGGCCGCCGATGCGGAAGCCGCCGATCAGGCGCAGCCCGAGGCAGGCGCCGCAGAAGGCTCGGAGCCCGCTTCCGCTGACGCCGAGCAGCCGCGCCATAAGCGCCGTCGCGAGCGCGACGACAACGACCGAGGTGGCAACGAGCGCGGCAACGGCAACGATCGCAACAGCGACCGCGGCAACCAGAACGATGCGCGCAACCGTCGTCGCGAGAAGTTCGAGCAGCGCAAGAAGAACAAGCGCGATCGCAACAAGCCCGTTCAGCCCAAAACCTCTCGCGAGGAGCTTGCGGCCTTGAAGGTCGCCGAGCTGCGTGCTAAGGCCGACGAGCTCGGCGTTGAGCATAAGGGCGTGCTGAAGGCTGCCTTGGTCGATTTGGTGTACGAGGCCGCCATCAAGGCCGAGGGCTTCATCGAGGTTGAGGGCATTCTGGACATCATGCCCGACGGCTTCGGCTTCGTTCGCACCAACGGTTACCTTTCCGGCCCCGGCGATGCCTACGTGCACGCCTCCATGGTGCGCCGCAACGGCCTGCGTAAAGGCGACATGGTCAAGGGTCAGACGCGCCCTGCACGCCAGGGCGACAAGTTCCCCGCGCTGCAAACCATCATCAGCGTCAACGGTAAGCCCGTAGAAGAGCTGGGCAAACGCGTCAAATTCTCCGATCTGACGCCTGTCTTCCCCGATGAGCGCCTGATCATGGAGCATGGCAAGAACACCATCACCGCGCGCGTCATCGACTTGTGCGCGCCCATCGGCAAGGGCCAGCGCGGTCTTATCGTTTCGCCCCCTAAGGCCGGCAAAACCACCGTCCTGAAAAACATCGCCGCTGCCATCAGCGCCAACAACCCCGAGGTTCACCTCATCTGCCTTCTGGTGGACGAGCGCCCCGAGGAGGTTACCGACATGCAGCGCTCCATCAAGGGCGAGGTCGTGGCTTCCACCTTCGACATGCCGGCCGAGAACCACACCACCGTCTCCGAGCTCGTGATCG
>CAVBOO010000069.1:0-5702 GCA_963597045.1 bacterium
GTGTGACCCTTGTGGCGCAAGGATGCGAACAAAGAACCGAAGTCATGCACTGCGCCGAAGAAGATGCCGCCGATAAGAACCCACAGAAGAACGGGCACCCAACCGAAAACGGCAGCCTGGATAGGACCGTTGATGGGGCCGGCACCTGCGATCGAGGAGAAGTGGTGGCCCAACAGCACGTAGGGCTTGGTGGGAACGAAGTCCACGCCATCTTCGCATTCGTGAGCAGGGGTGACGTGCTTTGCGTCCACGCCCCACTGCTTTGCAAGCCAACCACCGTAGAAAATGTAGCCTGCTGCCAAGATGACGAGGGCAACGATAAGGATGAGCATTGCGTTCATGCGCTCCAACCTTTCTATCTTGCCTTATCCGATAAGCGCCAAATTGCCTTCCAGCATTTTGGCCAGTCCTTTGCCAGCTGCGTTCGTGACCACCTGCTTGCCCCGCTCGCGGGACAAATCGATCACGGCGACCCGAAGATCCGCCCAGCCTTGAAGGCTGAACTTGAAGTTCTTGCGGAACTTGGATTTACGGGCGAGCTTCATGGCATCGTCGTCAACCGAATCGGCGATGACGATAAGCGAAAGACCCGAAGACATATGGTTGGGGCCGGGCTCAACCAATTTAAGCCCGCGCTCGCACACGAATTCGATCTCATCGGCCAGGCTTTCTGCGCTTAAGGCATCGGCCGTGTCGATGAAAAGGTAGTCGTGCGAATCGACCTCCCACATCTTCGCGCGCTTGGTTAGCACATACTGTTCGCCATGAGTATGAAAGCTCGCAAACGCAGGAAACGTGCGTCCTTCGAACTGATGATCGCGGATGATGTCGTAATAACCTGTATTTGCGGCGATAACGCGCTCCAGTAAGTCGCTACGCCGTACGTTTTGCGCCATGCAGGTATCCTCCATCCGTGCTCATCAATCCGATGCTCAGCTCGCTTCGTCTTCGGTGAATAAGCGCTGCCAAAAAGCAATTCGCACTTCACCTAGGCTTTTAAAGAACCTGCGCGAGTATAGAAGAAGGTTTCGAGATTATTTCGTAACAAAGACGCAAAACTTTTTCTAATGTTGTGTTTTGTGTGTGAACGGTTTCAAATCAAGCCGAAGATTCAATATCCCAAGTATTCAAGCTGAAATGCCGCGCTGGCCAACGCCGGGGCACGAAGGCTCTCGTCGAGCCCCTTGTAAACGTGATCCACTATCGCCTCCGGAGTAGGGCTAACCCCTTCCTCAAGCGCTGCCTTTATCTGGGCTAAGCGGGAAAGGCGATGGTCGCGCGTTGCGTTGATGATTCTGTGACATTGCCTAACGGGGACCCCGTGCGCAGGCAAAAGAACTTTAGCCTTGGCATCGCGCACAAGATGTTGAACCTTATCAAGGGATTCAAGATAGTCGGCAAGATTGCCATCTGGCTTTTTAAGAACGGTAGGCCCCTGCGAGAAAAAGAGGTCGCCCGTAATGGCATGCATCGTCGCCTCAACGACGAAGCTCACCGAATCAGGGGAATGGCCTGGGGTGTGCACGACCTCCATGGTCGGCAGGCCCGAGGCCCAGCCTTCGGTCCTGCCCGGCACCAGGGTGCCTTCCCCAAGGGGGATGCAGCGCAATGGAGCTTCCGCGCCCTGCACGCCGGACGCGTCTTCGAAAATCTGAGCATTGGCCTCAGCGTGCTCGGTTCCCGAGGCCTGCACGCTGGCCTTCCCTTCCATGGGCCACAGGAACCACGGAACTCCCGCTTCCTGCGCAAGCAAGGCTGCACCGGAAGTGTGATCGACGTGATAGTGCGTGGTCAACACGGCGGCAATATGCAAGCTCCGCGCTTCGCACCACTCGATGATGGCAGGCACTTCCTCGGCAACGCCGGGGTCAATCACCGCGCACGAACGCTCAAAGCAAGCCGAAGCCCCAAAGCTATCCACCGCGGCGAACTCAGGCGATGATCCTAAAACTATCCACGTGTTGGTGCCCGTATAAGTCATGGGGCTCGGATTGGCATTCAGATGGCAATAGATGCGGGAGTGCACCCATCCTCCCTGCCAATCCTTGGAATCCGCAATGAAACCCTGCGGGGGAACGTACTCGCCCGCTGCATCATAATCACTGCGACAGCCCACCAGCTCGTCACCCTCGCGCCAACGAAGAACCGGGCACTCGCCCAAATCGTCTTCGTACTCAACATGAAAGGCGCACTTGCTTACCTTACGGCGCGTCTGCACAAAGCTTTTCGCGTCGCTCGCCTGCGCCAGGCGAGTAAGGTTTATCAGAGTGGGAGGCATAAGCTTCCACGTGCCGGCGTCGGCCTGCGCAAGCACACGCGCAGGCGTCGTCCAATCGGCAATCGTGGCCTCGCTCGTATTGCCATCGGCCTGCTGGCCTTCAGGCATCAAAGCACTGAAGAAATAGGTATCGTAACGGCGCGGCTCGTTTTGGGGCGTCTGCAAGTTAGACACCAAGCCAAGCAGATCGGTACGAAGCATCAGCTCGTTTTCTATAAGAACCTCGGCAAAGGAAATCTCGTGTCGCGCCAAACTGTCGCGCAGCTTGTTCCATTTCCCCAGGTCGGCTGCTGTAGACACCGTAGCAGCTCCGTCAGGGCCGGCAAGAAGAACGCCCGCTTCCTCAAAAACCTCGCGTGCGGCAGCAACGATGGCCAAACGAGCGTCGTCTTCGGGGCAATTCATAAGAGCAGCCCACTCCGCAGGGTTTGGACCAAACCAAGGCAGATTCGGTGTTGCATCGCGCTTGTCAACGCCGCCACCTGGGAAAACAACCGCATTAGGAGCGAAGGCCATCGTGCTTGCACGACCGAGCATGAACACCTCGATGTTCTGGCTCTGCGGGAAATCGCTGGGATATTCGGAAGGGGCTGGGGCTCCATCAGGGTCGATACCACCGAGCCTGTAGCTATGGTTTCGATCCCCGGCGGCAACGGGCGCCTCCGCATCGCGTACCAACAAAACACTCGCGGAAAGTCGAGGCTTAACGGGTCGCGCCTGCGGCAACAACTGATAGGAGTCGATGATCTTACGCTCGTTCTTGCCAGGTCGAGCCTCAACCAAACCCTCTTCAAATCGAATACGCATAAACGAGACTCCCCCATCCGTCTATCGAGCAAGTTGTAATCAGGCAGCCAAAGGTAAAAGAAAACTTTTACCTAAAGGTAATGCCCTCGGGAAGATCGTTGGGGTCGAATTCGTAGACCTCTTCTTCCTCTTCCTTGGGAACCTCAACCGTCTCCACCACGGGAGCAGGCTTGCCAAAGGCAGCGTCGAAAGCTTCGAAGTTGAAACGAGGGACCGCAAAGACAATCTTGGGGATTGCGCCTTGATGCGCAGAGATCCATTTCTCGAACAACTCGATGACTTGGCTCGTATCGTAACCATTGCGGCCGCAACCAAAAGCGCCAACTACCAGGACATCGCACTCCTTGAAAGCAGCAATGCGAAGAAGCGTCTCGATGCGATTGACAAGAGCCTGGTCGCATTCGTTTTCCGAACGATGGTTTTCCAAGGCGCGCCCACGAACGGGCTCCGGAATCGCCAAAACGTCATGCTTCGCAATGCTGCCCCCTCGATTGAAAGTGACGTCCTGCAAGTAGACGCAACGATCGGTGAAGAGCATGCCGCGGCCATAGCTGCGGTTTTTATCATGATATTCAGCCTTCAAGCCCTGCAGGATGGGATACAGGTTGCTATCGGAGCAAAGAGCCTGCTCGGGGCCGAAAGACCCCTCTTCGTAATTACCTCCAGGGCGCGTGAACGCCGTAGGGTCGACAATCAAAACCTTGCCCTTTTGACCGCCTGCGCAGGCAGCGGCGAATTGCGTGCTTACCTCGGTCTCGGTCTGCTCGGCGCGAGGCTCGGGAAGCTCAAGCTCACGACCTTCGCCGTCTTCGAAAATCCGCGCGGAATCGATTGCCGCCTGCGTCTCCGCTGCGAAAACGCCCTTCATCAAGGAAAGATGCTTCTTTGCCTGAGCTGCGCGTTCTTCTTTTGAAATAGCCATGAAAGCCTCACTTTTTCACAAATTAATTTGTGCTTAGTTTATCGCGATTGCAAAGGTTTCCACCAGCAAAAAGAAAGGACCCCGAAGGGTCCTTTCCAACAGGCTTGAGAACTTGCGCCTATTAGAGGGTCATGCCCAGAATGTAGCCGTCGCGAACAGACTCGAGAACACGCTTGAACTCGGGAGTCTTGTAGGGGTCGGCGTCGGCCACGGGGCCGATCTTGTCTTCCTTGTGGGGAGCGCCGCCACCGATGATGTGGACATGGTCGGCATCGATACCCTTTGCCAGGACCTCGTCGTACAGAGAGGTGTTGTCGACCATCTCGGTGCCGCAGATGATGGTATCGGCGGGGATGGTGGTCTGCTGACCCTGCTTGTACTCGGTCTTCATGTTGTCCTTGGTGTCGGCGGTTGCCTCGACGACAACGCCTTCCTTGGTGTAGGCAACAACCTTGGTGTCGGTCATGATGCGAACGCCAGCGGACTTAAGAGCGCGCAGCTCGGGGTTCTTGTCGATAATGCCGATCTGGTCGCCAGCCTTCTTGCGAGGCTCGACGACGGTGACGTTACGGCCCTCATGCATGGAGGAAGCAACCTCGATGCCGGCGAAGCCGCCGCCGATGACGACGAGGTTCTTCTTGACGAGGATGTGAGTGCCAAGGCCCCACTGCATCAGAGGCAGAGGTGCGCCGAGCATGCCCATGCCGAGGCAGGACAGACCCCACATGAAGCCCATGCCGGGAGTGTTGTGACCCTCGACGAGCTCCTTCAAAGCGTGGGAATCGATGACGTTCTTGTTGTTCTTGCCGGGAACGTCGGGAGAAGAGGTCTCGGGGCCGGTGGCAACGATGACCTCGTCAGCGCCGAAGTTGGCGACGAAGTTGGCGTCGGCCTTGGTGTTCAGGCGAACATCGATGCCAAGACGCTTCATCTCGTTCTGATACCAAGCGGTCAGAGGAATGATCTCGTCGTTGAGAACCTGAGCGAGGTTCAGCAGACCGCCGACCTTCTTCTTCTGGTCGACGACGGTGATGTTCTTGTAGCCGCGAAGCTTGAGGTTGCGGGCAGCCTCGCAACCAGCAGCGCCAGCACCGATGATGAGGATCTTCTTGTCGGTGTCGGTTGCGGGATGCTCCTCGGGCAGACCGTACTGGGAGAAGTACACGTTGGGGTTGACGGAGCACTTGCAGGGCTTGCCGATGAAGATGTTGTCGAGGCAGCGGGAGCAAACGATGCAGGGCTTGACCTCATCGATGCGGTCCTCGTGAACCTTGACGCCCATCTCGGGCTCGGCGATCCAGTGACGTGCCATACCGGCAGCGTCGCCGGAACCGTCGGTCAGGATCTTCTCGCAAACGTCGAGGTGGTTGATACGAGTACCGGGGAAGCAAGGAAGCTTGGTGTACTTCTTGGCCTCCTTGGACAGGTAGATGAACTCACCCTCGGGAACGAGCTGATTGGCAACGGGGCGAGGAGCCTCGTGGAAGCCAGCCTGGATGGACCAAGCGTCGACGCCGTGAGCCTCGACAACCTCGATGACCTCCTTGAGGTCCTCGACGCGCTGGCCACCAGGCATCAGGTCGTCTGCGGAGTAACGGACGAGGATAGGCATGTCCTCGCCGCAGGTCTTGTGGATCTCGTCGATGATGTCGGTGAGGAGCTTGCAGCGGCCCTTGGTGTCTCCGCCGTACTCGT
>CAVBOO010000070.1:0-5682 GCA_963597045.1 bacterium
TTCTCCTTGGAGCTGGAGCTGCTGGAACCGCAGCCAGCCAGCATGACTGCCGAGAACGCCAGCATCAAGCAGGCTGCCGCAACGGCGAAAATCTTCTTCTTCATCAATGCCCCTTTGATTGGGATTTTCTCTTGCCACTCCAGCACTCCATTGTGCTAAAGCGATTGTGCGATTATAGCACGCGCTCTATTTCAAGTTCGCTACATAGATTGAAGAAGAGGGCCAACGGCAAAGCGCCCAAAGCGGCAAAGAAGGCCGGCATGCATCACTTGAAGCATGCCGGCCTTTGAAAAAGCCGTATATGTAAGCAAGCCGCCCAAGCGCTACCGAGCTGTTGCCTTATTGCTGCAACGGAGCAATCATGGGCACCCTGGGCAAAAGGCCCTCCCCTATGCGCGGGTGTTGATTTCCTCAAGCAGGTCGCGGGCGAACTCGTCGAAGTCCATGCCGTAGCTGGTCTTGTCGGTGGAGCGGTAGCGGACCGAGATCGTACCGGCCTCGGCTTCCTTCTCGCCCAGAACGAGCATGTAAGGCACGCGGTCGATCTGACGAGCCTCGCGGATCTTGTAGCCGATGGTCTCGTCGCGATGGTCGATCTCGACGCGAACCCCCATGGCAAAGAGCTTCTCGTAAACGCCCTCGGCGTAGTCCTTCGCCTTCTCGGAAACAGGAAGAACCTTAACCTGAACAGGAGCAAGCCAAGTGGGGTACTTGCCGGCGAAATGCTCGGTCAGAATGCCGATGAAGCGCTCGATGGAGCCAAAGCACACGCGATGGATCATGATGGGGCGCTTGCGCTCGCCGTCGGCATCGATGTAGCCCAGATCGAAGTTGATGGGCATCTGGAAGTCCAGCTGAATGGTGCCGCACTGCCAGGTTCGGCCAAGGCAATCGCGCAGATGGAAGTCGATCTTGGGACCGTAGAAAGCGCCATCGCCTTCGTTGACGATGTAATCGAGGCCCATGTTGGTAAGAGCAGCCACCAAGCCGTTGGTTGCAGCCTCCCAATCCTCGTCGGAGCCCATGGAATCCTCGGGGCGCGTGGAAAGCTCGATGAAGTACTCGAAGCCGAACTTGGAGTACACCGAATCGATCAGGTTGACGACGCCGGTGATCTCGTCGGCAATCTGATCAGGGGTCATGAAGATGTGTGCGTCGTCCTGCGTGAAACAGCGAACGCGGAACAAGCCGTTCAGCGCACCGCGCATCTCATGCCTATGGACAAGGCCCAGCTCGCCGACGCGCATCGGCAGCTCACGATAGCTGTGGGGCTTGGAAGCGTAAACCAGAACGCCGCCGGGGCAGTTCATGGGCTTGATGCAGAAGTCCTCGTCGTCGATCTTCGTGGAGTACATGTTGTCCTTGTAGTGATCCCAGTGACCGCTGGTCTCCCACAGGTGACGGTTCATGATCAAAGGCGTTTTGACCTCGACGTAGCCGGCCTCGCGATGAATCTCGTGCCAGTAGTCGAGCAGCGCATTGTAAACCTCCATGCCGCGGGGCAGGAAGAAGGGGAATCCGGGAGCCTCGTCGCGCAGCATGAAGAGATCCATCTCGCGGCCGATCTTGCGGTGATCGCGCTTCTTGGCCTCCTCGAGCATGACCAGGTACTCGTCAAGCTCGGCCTGGTTGTGGAACGCGGTGCCGTTGATGCGCACGAGCATCTTGTTGTTGGCGTCGTTTTTCCAGTAGGCTCCCGAAACGCTGGTGAGCTTGAAGGCCTTCAGCGCCTTGGTGTAGCGCAGATGAGGGCCGGTGCACATGTCAACGTACTCGCCCTGCGTAAAGAAGCTGATCTCGGCGTCGGCGGGCAGGTCGTCGATGTGCTCGACCTTGTACTTCTCGCCGCGCTCCTTCATGAAGGCGATGGCCTCTTCGCGAGGAAGAATGGAAGGACGGATGGGAAGGTTTTCCTTCACGATCTTCTTCATCTCGGCCTCGATGGCCTCGAGCTCCTCCTCAGCAATCGTGCGATCACCCAGGTCGATGTCGTAGTGGAAGCCCTTCTCGGTGGCGGGGCCGTAGCCGAACATCGCCTCGGGGTACAGGCGCTTGACGGCCTGAGCCAGGATGTGCGCAGCTGTATGGCGAATGACCTCGAGTTCCTGTTCTTCAGGGCATTCGGTTACTTCGCCATCCTTATGGATAATCTTCATCGCTGCACGCTCCTTCCGGCAGAGTAAGAAATATACGAACCCACACTATACCACCGCGAACAAAGGCCCGCGATGCAAGCGAAGGAAACTACGAAACCAGATTTTCAGGGGTGCCGGCCAAATAGGATTCGACGTTTTTGGCGATGATAACGGCGCGCTTTTCGAAAGCCTGATGGCTTGCGAAGGCGATATGCGGGGTTGCCACCACGTTCTTCGCGGAAAGAAGCGGATGATCGGGAGCGATAGGAGGCTCGGTCTCGAAAACGTCGATGCCGGCACCGGCCAGACGGCCTTCGTTCAGGGCATCGGCCAAGGCCTGGGAGTCGACGATGGGGCCACGTGCGCAGTTGATGAAGTAGGCTCCCGGCTTGCAGAGCTTCAGCTGCTCCGCGCCGATCATGCCGATGGTCTGGGCATTTTGAGGAACGTGCACGCTGATGATGTCGGAAGTGCGCAAGAGTTCCTCGAGGCTGAGCATCTGCACGCCCGGAAGCTCCTTGGGGCTGCGATTGCAGGCCACAACCTCGCAGTCGAAGGCCTGCGCGATCTTCGCCACGCGCGAGCCGATGGCGCCCAGGCCGATGATGCCGAAGCGCTTGCCCTCAAGCTCGGGGCCCACCAGGCCGGCCTTGGTACCGCCCGCGCGGACGGCTTGATCGCACGGCAGAACGCTGCGCATCAGATCGATGGCCAAGGCAAACACCAGCTCGGCAACGGCGGTGGTGGAGTAACCTGCGCAATTGGCAACCTTGATGCCCTGGGCGCGGCAATAGTCCATATCGATGTGATCGTAACCGGTGAAGGCGACGCAGATGTATTTGAGGTTGGGGTTGGCCTGCATAACGGATGCGGGGTATTTGATATTGGAAACGACCACGATATCGGCGTCAGCGCTGCGCTCGATGAGGCTGGCCTCGTCTTCCTTGCGATCCTCGTGGGTGACGATCTCCACCGCCTCGCCTGCCGCCTTGAAGTCGGCGCAAGCTTTGACCAGCAAAGCCTCAAGGTCGGCATTCGGGATTCCCAAGGGTTCGACAACGGAGATTTTCATGCTCGCTCCTTCATATAAAAGCAAAAGGGTTTGAAGACGGATTCGCGCTTAAGGCCCGCCAACGGATGCCGCCCCATGAAGGCTGCCCTTTGAGGTCATCCATTCGAAATGCCCAGCGCCGGAATCGCACATCGAGCCTAGCATCCAAGCGTGCAGGAACTTAGCTAGCCGGGGCGGGCGGCGCCTCTAGCGCGATATGCGCCTGAAGAAGATGCAAACAGGCAGGCGACGGCGCCGCTCACGGCGGGTGAACGGTGAAGAGCCAAAGAACTCGGCGCGCCGAAATAGAACGGACGGGCGCAGCACCAAACGAAGTGGCAAGCCGCAAGCCAAGAACACTCGCAGCGGCAAAAGGCATCGCAGAACGGCTGCGGCCAAGCTACTTCAAGGTGCGCACGTAGCCAAGCGTGCTTTGGAGGACGCGTTCCTTCCCTATGCCCGCCAGACGCATCTTGTGGGCATAAGCGAGCGCCTCGGAAAACTGAGGACCGGGTTTCAGGCCGGCTTCGATCAAATCCGCGCCGGTCACATGGGGGCGCGCCATCAGCTTGCGATAGTCCGCCAGGCGCCCGCGCAAGGCTTCCTCCGTCTTTGAGTAAGCTTCCTCGGAGGTTCCCCCGCAGCCCAAGTAGTCCGCCTTCGCGATAAGAAGCAAGTCCTCGGGCGAAACCGAGGAGTCAAACAGATGATTGAAGGATTTCATCTTTTTGGCGCAGCCGACGATGGCATTGGGGCGCATATGCAGCTTGACCATGCTCTCAACGTAAGTGGCAAGCTTCCGCTCAGCGGTCAGGCGACGAACGAAGGAGTGGGCAATCGCGACCCCTTCGTTTTCGTGGCCGAAGGCACGCCAGCGTCCATCGATCAGCTCGGTTGTGGCAGGCTTGCCGAAATCGTGGGCAAGCGCGGCCAGCATGAAGGCCAAAGGCCAGGTTGCCTGGTCGCGCAGCTTGGCAGCCTGGTCGATCACGCACATGGTATGAGCCCACACGTCGCCCTCGGGATGATATTGCGGCGGCTGCTGAACGCCGATCAAGGCCGTGACCTCGGGAAACCACGCGTCAAGCTGGCCCATTTCGCGTATGGTCTCGAAAAACAGAGACGGACGCGCTGCCTTGAGCAGAGCTTTTTCGAGCTCGCCCATCACGCGTTCTTTTGAGAGGGCAGCCAAATCCATCGTGCTGCACAAGGAAATGGTCTCGGGCGCAAGCTCGAACTCGAATCGCGCCGCGAATTGAGCCGCACGCAAAACGCGCAAGGGGTCTTCGGCGAAGCTGACTTCGCTCACGTGACGCAAAACGCCCACCCGAAGATCGGCCATACCGTTGAAGTGGTCGATCACCTCACCGGTTAGTACGTCCTCCATCAGGGCGTTGATGGTGAAATCGCGCCTGATGGCCGCCTCGTAAGTGCCGATGAAGGGATCGACATCAACCTCGAAATCCGTATGATGCACGCCCGTTGCGCGCTCGCGCCGAGGCTGTGCGATGTCCAAGCCATAGCCGTCGAGCGCCAAAATACCGAAGCTCGCACCGCGCTCGGAGCAGCGCCCCAAGCCCTCAAGCAGCTCGCGCAAACAGGCAGGCTCGATCCCATGAACCTCCAGGTCAAGGTCTTTGGCCTGAATGCCCATGAGCTTGTCGCGCACGCAGCCGCCCACGAAAAAGGTGCGGCCACCCCGTTCCTCAACCAGACGCGCAATGGTACGCGCCATCTCCAAATCCCTCTGCAGCGCCGTTTCGGCCTTGGCGGCTGCCGCTTCCTTGCGCGCCATCTCCAGATCGTCGTGAGCCATCAGCGCTCCATCCATTGCAGGGCGGCCGGCAAGGCAAGGCCTGTTGCCTCTTGGTACAAATTCGCCGTGCGCAAAAGGATCGCTTCCCAATCGTCGCAGCTCATGGGGGCGATGCGCGCATCGGGGATAGGGGCCTCGCCGGCAAAGAGCGCAGAATCCCAGGGCGCCGTATCGATGCTACCCGGCGCATCGGTCTCTAGAAGGATGCGCTCGGGGGGTATCGCATTTACGTAGGCACGCCCCTTCTTCGAGCGAAGCATGCGCTCGCCCACGCTGAAGAAGCAGCCGAGCGAGATTGCGCGTTGAAGCTCGTCGCTTGTGCCGGTGAACCAATGGAAGATGCAAGCGTTGCCGCTGGTGGCATCCCATCGCTCAAGAACATCGAGCGCGGCGCTTGCCGCCTTCACGGCATGAATGCTGATAACACGCTGGTAGCGCTCGGTTGCCGGCGGGCATACCAAGGGCTGCACGCAGGCCTCGACGATGCGATCGAGGGCATCCAGCTGATCTTGAGCGCTTTCCTTACGCGGACCCATGAAGTCCAGCCCGACCTCGCCGATAAACGGGGCCTCGGGGGCAAGCCGCTCGAACAAAAGCAGGTCGGCCGGCTGCAGCACGCCAGATGCGACCCACCAGGGATGAAAGCCCAAGGCAGGTTTTATCCAGGGATTCCCCGGAAA
>CAVBOO010000071.1:0-5641 GCA_963597045.1 bacterium
CGTTGGGGCTCCTTGGTAAGGGCGGTGCTAAACGAATGCGCCGTAGGCGTCCGCAAAAACCAAAAAGAAGGAGGGCGTCATGACTTTGACGGAACGCGTTGAGAAGAGCAAGGCGCTGGCCAGCGCATGGGGTCAGCTTGAAGTGATAGTTCCGGGAGACGATGTATATGAGGAGTTCAGGGAAGAGGTTGCCTGCCGTTTGCCTCCTACGCATGTGGCTCAGCTTATCAAGCGCAATCCCGTGCAAGCAAGAAGCGAGATACGCCTGACCTGCGAGGAGGTTATTGAGGATTGTCCTTGGTTCACGCGCGGGGACGACGGCGGCAAACCCTTGATCGAGCGCTACCTTGATTCGATCTTCGGCTTGGGCCCATTGGAGCCTTTGATTGCCGATGAGTCCATTACCGAGGTTATGGTGAATGGGTACGCCTCCCTTTATTTTGAGCGAGAGGGTAAGCTCGAGCGGGTTCGATCCTCTTTTTCCAGCGACGAGCAGGTAAGGGCGCTGATCGATCGCATTCTTGCCCCGCTAGGGCGCAGGGTCGACGAGTCTTCGCCCATGGTGAATGCCCGTTTGTCTCAGGGGCATCGTGTTAACGCGATAATCCCGCCTTTGGCGCTCGACGGCCCGGCTCTGACTATTCGTAAATTCCGGAGCAAGGTTTTGTCTCTTGATGAGATGGAGCAAATGGGCTCTTTTGACGTTTCCATAAAGAAGCTGATGACTTGGGCGGTTTTGAGACGCTGCAACATTGCTGTTTCCGGTGGGACGGGAAGCGGCAAGACCACTCTGCTCAATGCTTTGTCGTGCGTGATTTCCCCTGGTGAACGGATTATCACCATCGAGGACTCAGCTGAGTTGAGATTCTTCGAGCATCCCCATGTGGTAAGGCTTGAGGCGCGTCCGCGCAACGCGGAGGGGCTGGGAGAGGTTAGTATCCGCGACTTGGTGATCAACTCCTTGCGCATGCGCCCCGACCGCATCGTCGTCGGCGAGTGCCGCGGGGCTGAGGCTCTTGACATGCTTCAGGCGATGAACACCGGTCACGATGGATCGCTCACGACGCTTCATGCTAACTCGCCGAGTGAGGTTGTGTCCCGTTTGACGACCATGGTTCGCTATGGGGCTGATTTGCCGGTATCGGTGATTGAATCGCAGGTGGCAAGCGCAATCGACCTCGTGATTCAGACGAGTCGCGAGCCTGGGGGCAAGCGTCGCGTGACCGACATCGTCGGTTTCGAGCTTGACGAAGAGACGGGGCGTTGCCGCACTCATCCCTACTATGCCTGGGACATGGTTCATCGGGTGGGCACCTGGGTTGATATTCCTTTGTGGCTTGACGATCTTGCTTATCTTGGCATAGCGGAGGAAAGGGAGGTGGAGGAATGGAAGGCTCTTCTCTTGCCTGCGGCGTGATTTTTGCGGGCGGTTTTGCCTCAGTTTTCTTTTTGGTTTTGGCCTTGAGCCTGCGCGTCAAGCGGATCAAGCGGGAGCGTTTGAGCGTTGGCGTTATGAGGGAAGGCGAGACGATTCGTGCCCGCCTGATTCGAAATGGAATGGGCGGATTGATGCCGGCGGCGAGATTCCTGCTTCGTTTTGGGGCGGTGCGAGCATATGCCGTGCGTTTGCTTCGCGTGTTTGGGGCCAAGGGCTACGATTCGGGGGAGCCTCAGTTGATCTCGTTGCTCCTTGTCGCAATTGCATTGTGCGTGGTGCTGGGTTCGCTTTGCGCTTTGTCCCTGGTGTTTGGTTTGGCTTTGGCGTCTTGCGTTGTGGTGCTTGTTGGATATTGGGCTAAGCATTCGCAGGAGCACGCGGCCGATGTGTTCAAAGAAGCCATTCCCGACGCTCTACGTACAATGCAAGCTTGCTTTTCCGTCGGGCACTCCCTTAGGCAAACCTTCGATCAGGTGTCCCAGCGTTCGCATGGACCTCTTTCAGTTTTGTTCGGGAAGGCGGCTGGCGTGTTGGCTTCGGGTGGCACGGTGCACGATTCGCTTAACTGCTTGAAAGAGGGGACCGACGACTCGGAGCTTTTGTTCCTATCGACTGCTCTGGAGATTCAACATCGCACGGGCAGCAGCATTCAGCAGGTGCTTGAGGTAACCCGAGAGGTGGTGGAAGGCGATCTTGAGATGCGCCGCTCGCTCCGCACGCAAACGGCGCAAGCTCGTCTTTCGGCCCGCATTGTCACTATCATGCCATTTGCCCTGGTTGCCCTGTTTTCGTTGCTTTCGGAGGGATTTCTTACGCCTTTTTTCGAAAGCGTTGCTGGAATTTGCTTGTTGACCTGCGCATTACTTATGCAACTCGGCGGGATTTTGCTGGTGAGGAAGATGCTCAACGTGGGGGTGGTTTAGATGCATTCCGCCTTGCTCGCCTCAGGTGTTGCTGCTGCCGGTTTGGGATCGTTTTTCGCCTGTTTGTCAATGCTCATCAAACGCAAAATCGCCCTTAGGAGACGTAAGGCTCAAAGGTCTTTAGGCATAGCCGATGGGTCTACCGGCGGATCGGCCTTGTTTGAGTCGTCGGAGCTTCACAAGCGGCTGGTTTCCTTGCTCGTGGCAAAGAGCCAGGTATGCAATGGGTTGGCAGACGAGGGCCTTGGGCGGCTATGGGCTTTGGGCTTGGGCTCGGTGGACGAACTTTTGGGGAAGACGGGCCTTGCTGGACGGGTTACGGCTGCGGGGATCGTTTGCGCGAGGAGGCGCTGGTCTCTTGGTTTTGCCCTTTTCGGCTTCTTGCTGGGCTTCTTGTTTTCGGAGCTGCTTGCCCTTCTTTTGCTTTGCGTTGGTTTTCTTATCGGGTGGCGCCTGCCCATTATGGTCCTCAAACGCGAAAAGCAGGCACGTTCGGATTCTGTTGAGCGCGATTTGGCGAGGATGTTGGAGGTGGTTGTCCTCGGTTTGCGCGGGGGTCTTTCCTTCGATCAGTCGATTTCGTATTACGCGGATTATTTCTCGGGAGGTTTGGCAGCATCGGTTTCCTTGGCTCAAACGCAGTGGTCCTTCGGCTTGTTGGCGCGCGAGGAGGCCTTGTTCGCCTTGGCGGATTCGTACGATTCGCGTTTGGTGCGCGAAGCGGTGGACAGCATCAGCCGATCGCTTAGGTACGGCACCTCTTTGGCTGACGATTTGAGCGACTTGGCGGTTTCCGTTCGGGCTCGTCGCAAGGCACGCCTTGAGGAGGCTGTCGCCAAGGCCCCGGTGAAGATGCTTTTGCCCGTCGGCGCATTGATTCTTCCGGCGATGCTGATTTTGGTGGTGGGCCCGATCCTGCTTGATCTCATGAATAGGTTTTAGTTAAAAGGAAAGGAATCGATTATGAAGAACTTGATCAAACGCTCCAACGAGCTGAGCTGCGAGTTTTGCTCGAAGGCTCAGACTTGGGCGCGTCATCTTGCTTGCGAGCGCGGCCAGGGAACGACCGAGTATGCGATTCTGGTCGGCGTACTTGTTGTCATTGCCATTCTTGCAATCACCGTTTTTCGTCCCAAGATCCAGGAGCTTTGGGATGCGATTTCGAGCGGGATCAATGGTTTGTAGCGAACGCGGGCAATCGACGGTTGAGTATGCGGTGATCATGGCTGCGTTTCTTACGCTCATCATCGCGCTCGGCTCATTGTGGCAGGTGCTCGACGGGGGCGTGTTCGTGGCTCATGCGCTCGCCTCTGCCTCGCATCATCTTACGGGAGTTTTTTCGGGGGTGCTTGCCGATGCGTTCTTGGTTTAAAGCTTTGGCTTCCTGGAGTTCCGGGCAGGCAAGCGTTGAGGGAGCCTTCCTGATTCCGATCCTTTTGATCTCGCTTCTGCTTTTGCTGCAGCCGGGAATAGTTTTGTATGACCGCATGGTCATGCATGCCGCGGCGTCCGAGGGCTGTCGTCTTCTTGCGACAAGGCCCGCTGGCGAGTCGGTGAAAACGTATGAGGCCGCAGTGAAGAGAGCCTTGGGAGCGGTTCCCGAGCAGGATTGTTTCCACGTTCATGGGGGTACGTGCTCTTGGGAGGTCGGGTTTTCGGGAAGTGAAGGATCTAGCCAGGTGTCGGTGACCATTAAAAACAAGTTGAGGTTTTTGCCTTTGTTCGATTGGGGAGGGCGCGCGCTTGGCATCCTGGATTCAGATGGCTGTATGGAGCTTGAGGTGAAATCTCAGGCGTGCGGTTGGCCTACGTGGGTTTCCGAGAGTGCGCAGGGAAAGAGCCCAAGGAGGTGGATAGGCGAATGGAAGCAGTGATGAAATCTATCGATGAGCTCGTGACGGGTGAGGATGGCTTTTCAACCGTCGGCGTTGCGATTGCCCTGCTCGTTACTTTGTCGTTGATTTTCAGCGCGGCTCAGGTGTATGAGATTGATTCCGCTTCAGCTAACGTGCAAGACGTTGCCGATGCCACGGCTCTTGCCTCAGAGAACGTGGTCGGCGAGTTTTACATCGTTGCTTCCGTTTGCGATGCTGTTGTTTTGTCTTTGTCGCTTAGCTCGGTTGCCTGCCTTGGCATTGGCGTTGCTTGCGCTTGCATTCCACCTACTGCGGCAGTGGGCGAGAAGCTCATCTCCTTTTCGTCGGATCTTGCTAGGGCTCGAGATACTTTCGGAGCTAAAGCGAACGAGGGCTTGAACAAGCTGCAGAGCGTTTTGCCGTATTTGTCTATGGCCAAGGCAGCCCAGCTTGCCGCATCGAACAGCGCTAACGATCACGCACGATATGCGAGTATTGTCGTGTTTTCTCCTTTGAAAGGTTCCGACCTGGAAGCTTTGAGCTTTTCCGCGGCAGATGATGCTGCGGATGCGGTGGATGACAAACTTGAAGATCTTGAGGATGCTGCCGAAAAGGCGGAAGATGCAGCTCGAGCAGCCAAGGAGTGGAAGGAAAAGGCTTACGAGGCCGATTCGGGTAGCCAGAGCGATTACTGCATGTATCAGCGCGCGAAGACTTTGGCGGGCTTGAGCGGCTCTAAAAACCCTTATTTTTCATCGGTGGAAACCTGGTCGTTTACCGCGGCTTTCAATCGTGCCAAGGCGTACTACAAAAAGCGTTTGTCCGCAGAGTCGCCCGAGGATTCCTCGGTGATGGAGGAGGCTCGCTCGTCACTGCGCAAACGAGTATTTAAATTCGCGGTTAAGCAGATGAAGGAAGGTTACGTCAAAGAAAGCGAGAGCTCCTTTTCCGCTTACTTCCCCCTTTTGCCAAAGAACACCTCGGAGATGCGCGATACCGAGCTCTACACGCAGTCGGTGTACCCGATATACGTTAAGGATGGCAAGCGCGTGATGCACGCCTGGTCCGGATGTCCGGGAATCGAGGGGACTTCTGTGGGCAAAGGATCGATTTCCCAGATGGATTCGGGCGGCTATGAGACTTGTGATCGTTGCGAGTTCAAGCCCAGCAGCATGGGCAAGGTTCTTGCGGCCTCCACCAACATCGAAAACGGCTTCGAGTACTACTACCGCATCGTCGCTGAGGCGGCAGAGGAATACGAAAACGCAATCGCCCAATTGCAACCCGCCAAGGAAGAGGTTGGCAGCATTGCATCCTTCCTTTTCGGGAAGATAAAGGACGCGCTTGCGGAGGCCGCCAAGGCACGTATCTCGGTTGCGCCGCCGGGCCGAATGGGCTCCCTGGTGATAACTGCGGATGCATCC
>CAVBOO010000072.1:0-5612 GCA_963597045.1 bacterium
CACGAGCTCGCTCCCTTGTTCACCAACTCCAACCGCGCCATCGACGAGAACCTCCTCACCATGGAGAAGATGAAGCTTGACGCTTCCCATCATGGCCTGGTTTGCCTGCAGCATGAGAAGCCTTTCGAGGGCGTCAACGGCTCCGGCAAGCATAACAACTGGTCGCTTTCCTACGGTTCCACTAACCTTCTTGATCCCGGTGACAACCCCATCGAGAACCTGCGCTTCCTGGTATTCCTCTCTTGCGTCGTCGAGTCCGTCGATGAGTACCAAGAGCTCCTGCGCATGTCCGTTGCCTCTGCCGGCAACGATCACCGCTTGGGCGCCAACGAGGCTCCTCCCGCGATCATCTCCATCTTCCTGGGTGACGAGCTTGGTGCCATCGTTGAGTCTCTGATCAACAACGAGGACTACAAGTCCGCTGCCGCTGTTGCAATGGATCTGGGCGTTGACGTTCTTCCCCAGTTCCTGAAGGACAACACCGACCGTAATCGCACCAGCCCCTTCGCCTTCACCGGCAACAAGTTCGAGTTCCGCATGCCTGGTTCCCAGGTTAACCTCTCCGACGCGAACACCATCCTGAACACCGCAATGGCCAAGTCCCTGAAGGGCTTCGCCGACGCGATGGAGGGCGTCTCCGCCGAGGACTTCGAGGCAAAGGCCATCGCTTACATCAAGAAGACCTTCACTGATCACCAGCGCATCATCTTCAATGGCAACGGCTACGCAGGCGATTGGGAGATCGAAGCCGAGAAGCGCGGTCTGGCCAACAACCGCAACACCGCCGAGGCTCTGCCTTGCCTGGTTGCCCAGAAGTCCATCGACCTGTTCGCAGAGTTCGGCGTTCTTACCGAGCCCGAGGTTCGTTCTCGCTACGAGGTCAAGCTCGAGAAGTACAACAAGCTCCTCAACATCGAGGCTCGCGTCATGATTCGCATGGCACGTCGCACTTACCTGCCCGCCATCGCCGATTATGCGGCTGACGTTGCATCCAACATAACCACCATCAAGTCGGCACTGCCCAACTCCGATCTTGCCGCCCATGAGGCGCTGCTCGGCCACCTTACCTCCGGCATCGACTCCGCTGCTGCGGCCACTGCCGAGCTGGTCAAGGTTCACGACGCAGCTGAGGCAATCGAGGACGGCCAGGAGCAGGCATACGCTTACGCCAACAAGGTCATTCCCGCCATGGACGCCCTGCGTGCCATCATCGACGACCTTGAGCTCTACACCGAGCGCAATTACTGGCCCGTTCCCACTTACAACGACATGTTGTTCTACTGCTAAGAACGTCGGTAAAGCAAACCGTGAATCTGAGGCGAAGCCGTTTTGGCTTCGCCTCTTTTCGTGCGGTCCCGCGCGTGCGGGCAAAACTTCCTTTCGCGTAAAAGAATCGAATTTGCTGCAACAGATTTAGAGTTTTGCGTGCAAGGGGAGTAGAATCGCGTTTACGAGAAATTGAAAGACTCAAAGGGAGCCACCATGGAAAAGAAGGATATCGACTGGGCTAACCTGCCCTTCGGTTACATGAAGACCGACTACAGCTACGTGTGCAACTACAAAAACGGCGCTTGGGAGGAAGGTGGCTTGACGCCCGACCATTCCCTTCAGATGAGCGAATGCGCCGGCATCCTGCATTATTGCCAGGAAGTTTTCGAGGGCTTGAAGGCATATACCGCCGAGAACGGCGATATCGTTTGCTTCCGCCCCGACTTGAACGCAAAGCGCATGGCTGACTCTGCCGAGCGTTTGTGCATGCCTTCTTTCCCTGAGGATAAGTTCGTCGAAGCGGTGAAGATGGTCGTCAAGGCCAACGCTGCATGGGTTCCGCCTTTCGGCTCCGGCGCAACCCTGTACGTCCGCCCCTTCATGTTCGCAACCGGCGATGTTATCGGCGTCAAGCCGGCTGACGAGTACCAGTTCCGTATCCTGGTCACTCCCGTTGGCCCTTATTTCAAGGGTGGCGATACTGCGGTCACCTTGGGTATTGCCAAGTACGACCGTGCAGCTCCTCATGGCACCGGCAACATCAAGGCCGGCCTTAACTATGCCATGTCTCTGCGCCCCGGTATGGAGGCTCATGCTGCAGGCTATGCCGAGAATCTCTATCTGGACTCCCAGTCTCGTACTTACGTTGAGGAGACGGGCGGCGCTAACGTTATGTTCGTCGACAAAGAGGGAACGCTGGTTGTTCCTCAGTCCCATACCGACTCCATCCTGCCTTCCATCACTCGTCGCTCCCTTGTCGTTGTGGCGCGTGACCTGTGCGGCATGAACGTTGTCGAGCGTCCCGTAAAATGGCAGGAAGTCCTCGACGGCAACTTCGTTGAGTGCGGCCTGTGCGGTACCGCCGCGGTTATCAGCCCTGTCGGCCATATCGAGGACGGCGACACCGTGGTCGAGTTCCCCGAGGGCGCTACGACTTCCGGCCCTGTTATGAAGAAGCTTCGTGCAACCTTGACCGATATTCAGCAGGGCAAGATCAAGGGCCCCGAGAGCTGGGTCGTCAAGATCATGTAACCCTTTGAGCTTGGGTTTTCCGGCTTAAGTTTGTAAGCTGGGTGCTTTGCGCATTCCTTCCTCCTTTTTTTGATCCAAAGAGGAGAGGGAGGCGCGGGCGCCCAGCTTTTGTTTTCCCAGTTTCTTCGCATTGGGTAAGGTTCGCCCTGGTTCTTCGTGCGAAAATTGCAAGGAAAGGGAAAAGAGGGGGATATGGAATTCGGGCTTTCAAGCGAGCAAAAAGATTTGGTGGGAGTGTTTCGCGAGTTCGGCGAGCGAACCTTCACGACTGAGCAAGTGGCGCAATGGTGCCGCGACGGCGGTTTGCCCGATGCGGTGGTGGCAGAATTCGCCGAGCTGTATTTTGGCACTTTAGGCCAGGCCGGCGTTGATACCTTCAGCAACTCGGTGATGAATCAAACGCTCATCCTTGAGGAGCTTTCGCGTTGCGCCGGCGCTACTTTGCCCTTCCAAAACGAGCTGTTCAACTTGCAGATCATGGGCGGTTTTGCCGGGCGCAAGACCTTCAGCCGTATTTTGGACGACTACCGCGAGACGGGTCGTCTTATGTTCAGCATGGGCGTGTCCGAACCCCATGCCGGCTCCGACACCATGAACATGAAAACCAACACGCAAACCATCGGCGGCACGATTTACCTTAATGGCGCTAAAACCTATGTGAACAACGGAGAATACGCGCCCAACATTTTAGTTGCCGCCATCGATAAGGACGCCGAGCAGGAAAAATATCCGCCCTTGGCGTTTTGGCTTATTCCCAGTAACTTGCCGGGCATTACCAAGATGCCCATCGACAAGATGGGCCAGAAGATGCTGCCCTTCGCTTCGGTCGAGTTCCAGAATGTGGAGCTCAAGCCTGAGTATCGCCTGACGGGCAACGACGGTGGGTTCAGGCAGCTGTTCCATTTGCTGGAGTTCGGACGTATCTTCACCTGCGCTTCGAGCCTTGGCATGGCTCAAGCAGCCATGGAGGACGCAATTTCCTTCGCGCGCGATCGGGAGGCTTTTGGCATCGAGATAGCTAACTTCCAGCAAATCGCCCAGTTGCTCACCGATATGGAGGTCACCCTTACCAATATGCGCTCGATGCTGTATCGCGCAGTGTGGGCAATCGAGACCGACCAGGAAGACAAGCGTTTGGCGGTAAGCCTGTGCAAGCGCTACATCCCCAAGGCGGCGACGAACGTTGCAAGTGCGGCTATGCAGATTCTCGGCGGCTCGGGCTACACCGAGGGCAGCCGCGTGAGCCGCATTTGGGAGGATTGTCGCGGCAATCAGATAGCAGAGGGCACCGACCAGATCATGGTCTACATCTCGGCGCCGCTCATCATGGATAAATACGACAAGCAATAGCGGTAGCTACGTTGCAGGGGCATGCCGAGCGGTCGTTTTGCCTGCCCGTGGCGCGCCTGCATACGGCGCAAGCTTCCTCGACGATGCGATTGGGCTCTGCGCGCCGAAAGCCAAACGGCGTTTTGGCACGCAGCCGATGAGGCGCCCCTGTTGCTTTAAGGAAGGTTGCGGCGGAGCTGGGCTTCCTTGATCTGGTTTTCCAAGCTGGAATGGATGATGTTGCTGAAGGGCCCGGCGTTGCTCATCAGATGTTTGGCGCCTGGCTGGTCGCACTTGCGGATGAAGTAGTACACGAAGGCGGCCGTGTAGAACTCGGCCAAAAACTCGATGTTTTCCTCGGCCAGGTAGCGGTTTGCCAGGATGATGTCGATGTCATGGCGCAGGGCGGGCAGGTACAGGTTGTAGAGGTACTCGCGCAGGGAGTGCGGGCCGGTTTCCAGGAGCGCCTGGCTGTAGAAATTGCTGCGTCGCTCGAGGACGGTCGCGTACGCGTCGAAGAACTTAGAGTGGTCAAGCGAGCGAACGCCTGATTTCAGGGTGATGTAATAGGGGAACTCGGCGCAGGGGTCGTCGGTGTCGCGCTGGTACACCAGCACGCTGTCCGGGAACCTGCGGTGAAGCTCCGTTCCCAGGTCGTAGCGGAAGCGCCAGATGATCAAGGATTCCTTGTCCACGAAGTGGTAGTAGAAGGTCTTGCGGTTCTTGTTCGTGCGCTTGACGATGTCGGAGACGGAGACTTTCTTCAGGGGTTGCTCGTTGCACAGCTCGACAAAGGCGTCGGCGATCATGAGTTTTGTGTCGAGAGGTGGCATTTCTCTCCCTTCTGTCCATTGGAACCTAGGAAATAGCCCCTCCTTGCTGAACCTAAGTATACGGATTTCCATAAATTTGGGGACAGATATTAAGAAATGTGGCATATCAGAATCGGCAAATAGACGAAAAGCGTTTAAGTTTTCAAAAAACCGCTGTTTTTCGTATCCAGAACCGAACAAAAATTCAAAAAAAGGGAATATCTGCCGTACAATATCAAGACTAGGAGCAAAAGGTCATTGTTGATGCCGCATGGTTCCATTTCGGTGCTTGGAGGGCACGGAAGCATGCGCCATCGACAGTGACGAAGGGCTCCAAAGAACGAAGGTTCACACAATGTTCTTCATGAAAGGGGCTGTACGTGAAGTATCCCAAGCTCGACACGCCGTTTAAGATCGGCAACGTCGAAATCCGTAATCGTTTCGTCATGCTGCCCATGACCATCGAGAAGACCGAGAACTACGCTATCGGCGAAGACCTCATCAACTTCTACGAGCAGCGCGCAAAGGGCGGCGCAGGCCTGATCGAAATCGGCTCCTGCTACGTCTGCGACTGCTTCGACACCGAGCCCAAGTACCACACCACCACCGGTGCTGTTGGCGTTTGGGACGACCAGTTCATTCCCGGCCTGAAGGCAACTGCCGACGCTTGCCACAAGCATGGCGCCAAGCTTGCCGCTCAGCTGCAGCTCTGCTACGAGTGGCGTCTTGACGGCACTCAGCCCCTTCTTTCCTATGCTCCTTCCAAGGACGTCATGTCCGGCCCCTTCGTCGGCATGCCCGAGCGTGAGTTCACCGTCGAGGAGATTCACCAGGTCGTCGAGCAGTACGGCCAGGCAGCTCGTCGCTGCAAAGAGGGCGGCATCGACATCATCGAGATCCACGCAGGCATCGGCTACATGGTCATGCGCTTCATCTCCAAGTACTCCAACC
>CAVBOO010000073.1:0-5491 GCA_963597045.1 bacterium
GTGTAGGCGACCGAGCGATTGTAGATGTTAAGGATGAACTGGTTGTCGCCTACCTTCGCCCACGTGACCGCAGACGAGCCTCCCTCGGTTTGAACGACACCGTCGGCGATGCCTTCGTTGTAGGTCATCGTGAAGGTGATGGTGTCCGGGCCGTCGTAACCGACGACATCGTCCTTGCTCTCCGTGAGGACGTAGGTAGCGCTCACGTCAGTGCCTGCCTGCGGAGCGGCAAGCGATAGGTAGAAAACGCCATTGGCATCGGTTTTCGCCTGATCGACCTTTGAATAATCGTCAGGGTGCTCGTTCACGATGGCGAGGTCGGTGGTGTACTCGTTCGTCCCCGTTTTCCGGTAGAGCACGCTTTGGGCGCCCGTGCCCGTCTGGGTAACGCTAAAGCCCACGTCCGCCATGGCGGCGCCGGTAGTGTAATCGTTCTTGAAAACGGCAAGGGTGCCTTTGTGCACGTAGGCGTTGCGGAAGCCGACCGTCTGCCATGCCGACGAAGGAACGTCGGTGGGATACGCAGCCGCAAGCACCTTGACGTTGGCGCCCGTGGTGATGTTGTACTCCGTCCAGCCGTTGGTGTTGTAAGTGGAATTGGAGTTGTGCACCTCGTACCAGGTCAGGTTGTTCCAATCGTCCTGGCTAAGGTAGTAGTTTTCTTCCTTGACGGTGTAAAGGCGGTTCTGGCGCGCATCGATCTCCCAAGTATAGGTGTTGGTGGCCTCGTCGTAGGAGGTGTAGCCATAGCGGCGGTCGTTTGTGCCGGTGCGCGCCTGCGCCACGTCGGATTCGGGAAGAAGAAGCAGCTCGTAGTCGACGACATCGGTCGTGGTGCCGTCAACGCTTGCCTCGTGGGTCACGTCGATGTTGAAGCCTTTGCTCGAATCGTAATCATCAAGCGAGCTGTAGCAGTGCTCGGTCTTGAACTGCTCCAGCGCGTCCGTTTCGCCCTCGAAGGTCTTGGTTACCACCAGGCGCGCTTTCTTGGCAACCAGCACGCCGTCGACATGCCAGCCGTCGGTCTCGTCGTACTTGACCGCACTCCAGCGCACGGTGAAGTTCGCCGTGGTGAGGTTCGTCTTATCGATAACCTCGTCGTCGATCTTGATGGTGCTCGAAGACTCGCGCGCCTTCGCCAAGATTTCCTCGTCGGTGGGGATACGCTCGAAAGTCACGCCGTCCTGCGTGTAGTTGGTCCAGCTGGAAGGAGGCTTGATGCCCGTACCGCCGTTGGTCGTTGCAGCGCGAATCTGCGCGTCCACGTCGTAGGCCGAACTCGCATCCGCGGGCGCAAGCAGGGTGAAGCCGCCGGAACCGAAGGTGTCGGTGCCCGATACACGCGTGGAATAGATCGATTCGGTGTAGTTGTCGGAACCTTGGGAAGTGGAGCTACCGTCGACATCCAAGATCTCGCAGTTGAGGTTCAGGTAGAAGTTCGCACTGCGGATGTGCGGGCTTGAAGTGTTGGTGTCGTTGGCCGACCAAACCGATTTCACGCTCACGCTGCCCGTCTTTGCCGTCAGGGCCTTAAGATCGGCCATCGAGATGCTGTCGCCTGCCAAGTACACCTTGTCTTGCCCGGCGATCTGCCAGCCCATGAACGAATAGATGAACTTGCGAGTTATTTTCTGCGTCCAGTACACCGTCGCAATGTCCGTGTCGGGCGCTAGGAAGGTGTAGCTGTCGGCGCTCGTGGCGTCGACGTTCACCGTCAGGCTCGCCTTACCATCGTCGATGGTCGCGTTCTCGGAATCGATGATCACCTGGTCGGAAGCCTCGATATTACCAAGAGTGACCCTGTCGGAATTGGCCAAAGAGGCCGCGTAAACAAGGCTGAACTTGTTGGGGTTGTAGTCGACGGCCTTGAAAATGATGGAACCCGTGAAGCCTGCAAGCGTGTAGCTCAGGGTGCCGTCGTCGTTCTCCACGACGTCGCTCACCTCCACCGCGTCGCCATGTTCGTCAACGACGCTCCACTTCACGGTATCCTTAGCGGGCTTTTTGACGGTGAAGCTCGCTTTGGCGGTACCGGCCGAAGCTGCAAGGTAGTCAGCGGGGCGCGTTTCGCCTTCATCGTAAATACGGTTATCGCCGTCGCTCACCGACACTGAAAAGAAGCTGTTGTCGGCAATGAGCTGCTTGTCCGTGGTATCGCGATTAGTCTCGCAGAAGAAGGAGCTTGGGGTGGTGAAAGAGCCGTCGTTTCGATTGGCGGGCAAGTAGTAAAGATCCAAGCTCTTCTCGCCCGTATCCTCATGGATCCACTGGCGGCCTTTGGTGAAGATGTACCAGGTGCTTTCATCGCCGCTGGTTACGAGTTGAGGCGAAACGTCGGCGTAAATTTGATCGGTTCCGGAGTCACAATAGCCGAAGACGAAGTTGCCCCAATCGGTGCTACCGTCGGAGTAATCCTTGTCGGCGCGATACAGCTCGTCCACCGAAAAGCCGAACTGAGCAAGCGGCTCAACCAAGGCCGAGGCGGGGATAATCTCGCGCGTGCCGTCCGCACGATAAGCTTCCTTGGTAACGACGATGGGCTCAAAGCCCTCGTCGTCAACGGAGTCGTAGACCTTGCCATCCTTGCCCACGTATTTCCACTCGCCGTCGATGGCTACGCGCAGATTGAGGGAAACCGGGTCGGTATCGGTGCCGTAATCGTCGGAAACGCTGCTTGCGCTCGTGCTGTCTGACAAAGCAAGGGCATCGTCGTCCGACTGGGCGCTTGCTTCGTCAGCGGAATCGTTGGCGGAAGATGATTCCTCTTCGGATCCGGAAGCGCTCGTCTGGGAGTCCGCTTGGCTGGGATCCGCCTGCGAAGTGCTTGATTGCGACTGACCCGACTGATCAGCAGATTGATCTGAATCTGCATCGGTTGAGCCAGACGAGGTATTTGAGCCAGACGAGCTTTGACCGCTAGCAGCACTATCCGAGCCAGAAGAACCCTCAGGCGATGTGTCGCTGGATGCGTTGGAGGATTTCGCGGTTCCCAAGCTCACCGAGCTGCCCGAGCCCGCACCCGACTGGGCGTCGTTCAGGGAGGCGGCTGAAACAAGGGGGTCGGACGAAGCGGAAGGATTAGCGTAACTTGCCAGGGAAAAACCTCCGACAAGGAAAAACAGGCATAGTGCGACGACGACGATGACGCCTGCGAGCGGACGCGAGCCCGAATGCTGCGTAGCCTTCCTTGCCATGACAAGCGGGTACCTAGGGTACCCCCCCCTTCCGGTGCAAAACAAAATCGTTTCGCCTAGCAAAAAACCAATCGATTGCATGCCAAGCAAGCATCGCTACTCGCGATCGACACGGCTATGTCGGAAATCAAGCTCAGCGGATTGTCCTTAGCTATCCGCTGAAGCGAACCCGGCGTGGTCGTTTTCGGTGTGTTTGCCAAGTTGGCACCAATCTTAACTTCATCTTTACAAAATTCAAGAAAGGTAAAGGCTGGACAGCTCGAAAATTTCGGTTATTCGGCAATGTTTTTAAGCTTTGCTTTCGGCTATCTCTTGTAACTTCAGGATATGTTCAATCTAAGACGCTGAATTGCCAAAAAACGGCAGGTCAAAACACTGAAAGCACAAAGTGAAACTGCGCAAAAGCGGCCAAGGGCACTTGCCTGTAGCTTACGCGGGCTCACTATGGATAATCATGCAAGGCAAGCCTTCCCAAGAGACGGGACAAAGGGCATCCCTATTTGCTGAAGACAAAGAGGCGCTTGGCTTGGCTCACAACCGAATCAAGATCCCAGGTTTTGGCTGTGTTAACCGCCGAGTATGGATCGCGGACATGCAGCTTGCCCAAGCCATCGACCGCGTAGGCAACGATGTAGTGACCGCCCGTCGTGAAGTCGCCGGGACCCACGTTGATGATGACGATGCTCCCCTTCTTCAAGGCGCTCTTCAAATTCGACGAGCTTACCGACACCTCTTCGCACGTAAGGCCAAGTTTTTCCGCCTCGAAGGCGTAAAAGTCGGGATCGGTGCCGCTATGGACGTAGTCGTTCTCAACCGAATCGACCGACAAATCGTAAGGGGACTTGGAAGTGTCGCCCGTCAGGCCCTGATACACCATGGCAAGCGCGGTAACGCCGCAACCCGAGGTGCCGATGCAATGCTCGCTGTACTTCACCCATGCCCAGCGGGTGTCCCACTGGTAAAGCTCGGGCATGGCGCCGGAACGAAGCGTGTCGCAGCCTGCCGAAGCCTCGGTCTCGCTTTCGGTGTAGTTGCGCACGAAGGTGAGCGCCTGGGTTTCCTTAGAAGCCAGAGTGAGCAATTTCACCTGCTGATCTTGGCCGTACTGCTCGTAGCTTTGATAGTTGGAGGCAATCCAAGCGGCGTCTTCGTTGGTTTGCGCCTTCTTCATTAGAGCCTTGGTAACCTTCTTGCCGAGCAGATTTTGCAAGGCGGATTCGTCGATGTTGGCGTAATCGGCGGGCGTGGCGCTTGCCTGGTCGCCGGAAGCCTCGGTGGCGTTCGCCGAGCCGATGGAAGTGGGGCTTGAAGAAGCCTCGGCTTGCCCGCTCTCCCCCGACTGGTCGGTGCTCGCCTGAACGTCGGTCGAGGCCCCCTGGGCCTCGGTGCTCGTCTCGGCGCTTGCCACCTCATCAGCCGAGTCGGACCCGCCGCCGATGCAGCCCGCTAGGCGAAGAACGATGAGCAGCAGCACCGCAGCGATAAGAACCACCAGAACGCGAGTAAGCATGTTCTGGGGATTATTTTGCTGAAATGCCATCGATTCCGCGCCTTCCGAGTTTGCCTTTGAGTGATTCTTGGTTTCTGACGCTAGAATTATGCCACGGCCACAGACGACGAAAGGGCAAACATGGGAGCAATTCTTCGTTTAATGCAATGCCTGCCCTTGGTGGTGGCTTTGATTGTTTTGGCCTGCCTGATATATCTGGTGGTGGCATACACGCAGTCACCCAACCGCGCAAAAGAGGTTTTGATCAAGGTGTTCACGGCCCTGAACGGGGCTTTAAGCATCGCGCTGGGCCTGATATGCCTCTACTGCCTGGCCGAAGGAAACCAGGGTATGCTCGAATTCTTCGGGATGTTCTTGGCGGTTGCCGCTATCGCTTTGCTGATTACCAGGATTTGCCGTGCAGTTTTCGTGCACAGGCATCCCAACTACGAATTCAAGCGCGTGCGCGCCCGCATCAAACGCGGCAAGAAGAAGGAAAAATCCGGCACCTACAACGAATGGGAATAGCGCCTACCAGGGAACTTCGTCTTCTTGGCTTGAGGCATGGCCTAATTGAAAGGTCAGATCCTCGTCATATTTCTGAGGGCTGCCTGCCAAACATACGATAAGCATCACGATACCCACCGTGATCACCTGCAAAATCGAAAAGGTGCTCGGCACGAAGGAAAGACCACCCGTCAAGACAAGGCGGCCCACAAGCAGGCCCGCCACCAAAACCACACTTGCCAAAATGGCCCCCAGGTAATTCAACCAGGAACGGTTGAAATAGCACAGCAAGCTCATCACC
>CAVBOO010000074.1:0-5482 GCA_963597045.1 bacterium
ACGGGCACGAGGCCGAGGTGTGCTTTGCCCTGTATCCCACCGATCTGGAGGATTTGTTCGCCATCGCCGATGCCAATCAGCTGATGCCTCCTAAGTCCACTTGGTTCGAGCCCAAGATCCGCTCCGGCCTGTTCGTGTACGAGATCGACTAGCCTCAAGCGCTTGCGCTCCGACGCCTTGTAGATCTACGGGCTAAACCCAAGTGGTTGAACCTCGCGTGCCTGCGCAAAAGCCGCAGCAGGGGAGAGCGCCTGCCTTCCCAAAAAAAACGAAACGAAGGCCCGCAGCCGAACGGTTGCGGGCCTTTCTTCTTGGGAGGGCTTTTAACGAGGGGTTTTTACGCGCCGCTTTTGCCCTATGAGTCGCCTTTTGCAAGTGAGCTTGGCTACACGATGCTGGTGCCGCCGTCGATGACGACGAACTGGCCGGTTACGTAGCTGGAAAGGTCGCTTGCAAAGAAGAGTACGGGGCCGGAAACCTCACCATGCTTGCCAGGGCGGCACAAGGGGCACTGAGCGTTGTATCCGTTCAGGAACGCCTCGCTCTTGAACAGGGTGTTCTCGGTCATCTCGCTCTCGAACAGGCCAGGGCCTACCGCGTTAACGGTGATGTTGTACTTGCCGTAGCTTGCCGCCATACCCTTTGTCAGGCCAAGCACCGCAGCCTTGGAAGTGTTGTAGCTGTGGCGGATGAACAGATCGGCTTTGTCGGCGATGATCGCATTGACGGAGGCGACATTCACGATCTTGCCGTATTTCTGCTCCATCATATGGGGCACGACATACTTGCTTACCAAGAAGATACTGCGGACGTTGGTGTCCATGGAACGGTTCCACTCTTCCTGAGTCAGCGAGTCGACGCCGCCGCGGACGGCAACACCGGCGTTGTTGAGCAGGATATCGATGCGTCCGAAGTGCTCCATGACCTTGTCGATGGCGGCTTTAACCTGATCTTCGTCGCATACGTCGCATTTCACGGCGATGGCGTCGACGCCGATTTCGCGGCATTCGGCGGCTACAGCCTCAAGCTTTTCCTCGCGGCGAGCCAGAAGGGCCACGTTTACTCCCTGACGAGCGAAGTCGCGTGCGGCATCGGATCCAAGGCCGCTTGATGCGCCGGTGATTACTGCGATTTTTCCTTTTAAGTCGAACATGATGGCTTCCTTTCAATCAACTTCGATTGCTTATTGTTTGGTTTCTCCACCTGAGGGGCAGGTTACGTTGCTCGGTGCGCGCTCCGCAAAGCACGGTGCCGTGTCTAGAACATGCGTGTGGGGCGTCCGATTTGCGGCGAGTCGTACTTGCCCAGGATGAGCTTGCCGACGATTTCGTCTGTGGCTTCGATGGGGGTGGTCTTCTTCACGCCGAGCAGGTTGATGCTTAGGTTGGTCCACCCGCCGCCCAAGGGCTTTACCACGGGGAACATTGCCCACGGGTCGCTGTCGGAGGGCTCAGAGGAGATTTGGGTGACGCCAGCGTTTTCCCAGGTGGAAAAGTCCATCACTCCGCGGTAGGAAAGCAAGCGCAGGTTCTCGACGAAGATGCGAGCGTTTTCGTCTTGGCCCATCTCGTACTTGTAAAAGTACTGCATGCCATCTTGAGGCTTGGAGGTGTCGCCGAAGATCTGAGGTGCGGTTTGCGGGTCGTTGTAGTCGCCGATTTCCATGTCGAGGTCGAATATTTTACGGCCTAGGCGCGTGATGTCGGTGTGGATGGCATTTCCACTGCGGTACAAATTGATGGAGGCGTGCTTTTTGGGCATGCCCAGCTGGTCGCGGCCGACGAGCATTGCGTTGTCGGTTCCCTCGAGCAGAATCGAGATGGGGTAGAGCCCTGGCGTTCCTTCGAATAAGACCGGGATGACGAGCGCCGCTTCTTTGTAGGCCGTTGAGAAATTGGCGTTCTGCACGTTGATGGAATACATCGTGCATACCGGAGCGATGGGGGTGAGCTGCTCGGGCAGCGCCGCCTTGATGGCTGCCGGGTCGGTGATCCATGCTGCGAACAGGCCCTCGCAGCCGTTCATGGCACCTTCGGTGGCATACATCTTCTGAACTTCTTCAGGGGTGCAAACAAACGAACATTTCATGATTGGTTCTCCTTTGCCTCGTTGGTTTTGGTTTTACGCATCCTGGATGTTGTTGCCGATCATCATGGCTACGTCGTCCTTCAGGGCCTCAAGGGCAGCGCCGCCGATGCACATGACCTTCGCGTCGCGCCAGAAGCGCTCGACGCCCACTTCAGTGCATACGCCCAGTCCGCCAAAGAGCTGGATCGCCTGACGGCCGACGTACTCTGCGGTGAGCGCGCCTTGAACCTTCATCAAGCGGCCCTTGGCAAGGCATTTCTTGCCCTCGTCTTTTTCCGCGAAGGTGGTGTAGACGAAGCCGCGCAGGCTTTCGATCTGGGTCCACATGTCAACGAGCATATGGCGGACCACCTGGTAGTTGTCGTAAAGGGATTTGCCGCGCTGTATACGTTCGCGGGATTGCTTGAGGGCCATCTCATAGGCGCCCTCGGCCATACCAAGGCCGATGGGGCCGCAGGTCATGAACTCGTTGGTAGCCGAAATCATCAGGCCGGCGAGGCCACCGCCCAAAGGACCAAGCAGGTTTTCCTTGGGAACGCGGCAATCGGTGAAGGTCAAAGAGCCGCTTGCCGAGCCATGCCAGCCGAGCTTTTTCTCGTAGGCGCCGCAGGAAAGCCCTGGGGTGTCGGCGTCGATGACGATGGCGCTGATGCCAGCTTTGGTTACGGGATCAACGTGGTCTGAGGTTACGCACAGGACCACATAGGCATCGGCCACTTTCAGGTTGCTGCAGAAGATCTTCTCGCCATTGACGATGAAGGAGTCGCCGTCGTCCACAGCACGGCAGGTCCACTCGGTTTGGTTCATGCCTCCGGAAGGTTCGGTTTGGGCGCAGGCAAGGATCTTCTCGCCGGTGGCCGCAGGAGCAAGCCAGCGTTTTTTCTGCTCGTCGTTGCCAAGAAGCATGATGAGCTCTCCGGCTAGGATGCTGTGGGCGCCCATGCCTACGCACATGGTAGGTGCGACTTTGGCGATCTCTTCGTAAACCAGTGCGAGCGAGGTGTAATCGGCGCCGCTTCCGCCGTACTCTTCAGGGATGGTGATTCCAAGAAAACCGAGCTCACCGGCGCGCTTGAACTGTTTTAGGGGGAATTCCTCGGATGCGTCCATTTCGAGCGCGATCGGCGCAAGCTCGTTTTGAGCGAACTCGCGCGCAGCTTGCTGTATGAGCGCACGCTCATCGTTGAGGTACCACATAGTTCTCATCCTCTCTCCTTGCAGTGTTGCCTTTAGCGCCAGGGCGTAAAAGACGCTGCTATTTGCAGCTTGGTTCCTAGCAGGGCCTTCGCTCTCCTGCGGAAGCCTTGCTCACTGGTTTCACTTTAGGTTTGAGGCGTAGATGAGAATATCTGCAGAATGCCCGTTCTGTATTGTTTCAGGACTGTTTCGTGAACGTGTTCACATATTGGACAGAATGATGCTTTTGTTTATGGAAGAAAGTGTAGAGGGGCAAGGGGCGCGAAGCGCTGGGCGCCTGACTAGGCTCCTCGCGTGATGGCTAAGCCCGAATCAAGGGCGAGTTGGAAAGGTGAGCGCCCTTGTGCGCGCTTGAGCGTTGCGATGATGCTGTCTTTCACGATGAAATCGATTGAGGCGACGATTTCCTCTTCGGGTTCGTGCATATCGCTGCGGAACCACGCGACGACGGTAGCCAAAACGGCATGACCGTAGAACAGGCCAAGAAAGCGAAGGAATTCCTCATCGGCGCCTTTTGCCTCGGGCAGCTTGTGAAGCCCGACCATGACCCCATCCATGCATCGTTTGCAGTACGAATCGGCCATTTGCCACAGATGCGAGCTGTTCACGGCGCAGCGGCACACCGCGCGATGCTCACGACAGCGATGGAAAAGGGTGAGCAGGCCGTTGCCCCATAGAAAGCAATCCCCGTCGGAGCCCAGGCACTCAAGCAACCTGCTAGATAGAGCAAAGGATGCCAGATCGTAGATGTCGGTGAAGTGGTAGTAGAAAGTTGAGCGGGGGATGTCGCAGGCCTCGGAGATCTCGCGGACACTGATCTTGTCGAGCGGCTTTTCCCTCATAAGCGAGAATAGCGCGGTGCATAGCTCTTGCCGCGTCCACTCTGACATCATCTCTTTTTTCACGATGGTCCCTCTCATCTCCCCAGACGCTACCAGTATAGCCGCCGGGACCAGAAAAGCCCTGCTGATTGAGCGCGTTCGGTAAATTGTTTCGTTTGCTCCAGACTTTGACGTCCTACGCACGTCCGATACTGCAGGTTATGGTTGGGTTGAGGTTTTTGCCGTCGGTAGAAGGGCGCAGCTTTTTTGGCACGGGGTTGATCAGACTCCCCGTTATGAGATCATGGGGTAACGTATATTGGAGGAAATATGTCTGCTGCGCTTTACTCATCTCTTGATCTCACCATCGGTGATCTCGAGCGAACCAAGCTTCCGCTTTTTCAGAGAAAACTCGTCTGGACCAAAAATAAGAAAGAGTCATTTATCGATACCCTTCGTCAAGGGCTCCCATTCGGATCCGTGCTTGTGTATCCCGAGAATATCAAGAACGATTCCATGTATTTGTTGTTGGATGGGCAGCAACGTCTATCCACTATTCTTGAATATAAGAAATGCCCGTTGCGTTTTTGGAGGCCCCTCAACAGGGAGGACTATCAACGAGCGCTCAACGGTATAAACGCTATGCTGCCCGAGGAGAGGCAACTGACCGAGAAGGCCTTCGACGCTTTCTATCCTTGGAACGACTCCAATGATGAATACACCGATTGGATTGACCTCGTCGACCCAGTGGAGGTGCGCAAGGAAGTAAGAAATCGTCTGAGAGAGCTGCGAGACTCCATCAAGGCCTTTGTTGACTTGGAGAATCTAAAAATTCCTGCGATTATGTTTACTGGCCGCCCCGATCTTATTGCCACGGTGTTCTCGAACCTCAATCAGGGCGGAACGCCTTTGTCAAAATACGAAATCTACAACGCCTCCTGGATTGATACAAAAATCAGGTTGCTTCCGTCAGGTGAGTCTCATCTGCAGGACGCAATTCTCGACAACGTGAAGCGTCATTACAGCGACATGATCAACGAAGCCGAGCTTGAACTCGATGGATTTTCAGAAGACGAACTGACCCAAAATAGGAATATAACGCTTTGGGAACTCGGCACAGCCCTTGGCATGTACGTTCAAGAAGAGCTCAAAGCCCTCGTCCCCCAAAAAGAAAAAAACAAGGCATCTGAAATCGGGTTCGGCCTATTGGGCATAGCCGTCAACGTCGATAATCGCTCTCTGTCAAAGCTCAACAACTACACCGATGAAATCGACAGGCAACTCCAGCTGATTCTCGAAAAAACCGAGCGCATCTGCATTAACCTGCAAGACATCTTTGGCAAGCTGCTCAAGCGCTACAAAGGTAAGAAGAACGA
>CAVBOO010000075.1:0-5447 GCA_963597045.1 bacterium
GTTCCAAGGAAAAGCTCGTCGTCGGTTTCGATGCGGCATATCCTCCCTACGGCTACCTGGTTACCGACGATGGCGATGGCTATCAGGCCTCCGACGGCAACAAGTACACCGGCTTCGACCTTGACCTCGCAAGTGCTGTTTGCGAGAGGAACGGCTGGGAGCTCGAGGTTTCCCCCATCGACTGGGACTCCAAGGACGCGCTGCTCGGCTCCGGTGACATCACCTGCATCTGGAACGGCTTCACCTACGAGGGTCGCGAGGACAATTACGCATTCTCCGGCCTGTACATGCAGAACAAGCAGGTAGTGGTTGTTCGCGCCGATTCCGACATCAAGAAGCTTTCCGACCTCAAGGGCAAGAACGTCATCACCCAGAAGGACTCTGCGGCGCTCGATGTTCTTGAGGGCGATCAGAAGAGCCTGGCCGACAAGTTCAAGAAGCTTGAGACCATCAGCGACTACAACAACGCATTCATGCAGCTTGAGTCCGGCGCGGTCGACGCCGTTGCCTGCGACCTCTCCATCGCTGCTTACCAGATTGCCGCCAACCCCGACAAGTATGCTCAGCTTGACGAGAGCCTGAGCTCCGAGCATTACGCCGTCGGCTTCGCCAAGGACAACCAGGAAATGGCCGACC
Organism: bacterium; assembly: GCA_963597045.1. Classification (GTDB taxonomy): domain Bacteria; phylum Actinomycetota; class Coriobacteriia; order Coriobacteriales; family Eggerthellaceae; genus Anaerotardibacter. The sequence continues at coordinate 637 of CAVBOO010000075.1, forward strand.
AGGTCACCGAGGCCTTGAAGGAGCTCGACAAGGAAGGCAAGGTCAAGGAGCTTTGCGAGAAGTACGCTGACCAGGGCATGGATTACGCAAACTGGTGCCTTGAGCAGGATTAAGATCTGCTTTTGATGCGCGCGCTTCGTGCTTTGCCGGGTGAGTCCCGGTAGCGAGTTTCGCTTGTAATCGGTGGGCAAGGGCTTCCTTGCCCACCCTTTTGCGTGTTTAAGGCTTTGCTTTTTAAGCTTGGTTTTGGCCGGACTTTGAGCATGGCAAGGGGCCACGAGTGCGATCAGGCCTTTAGGCCTCAAGGCTTGGCTCGGGCTACAAGCGGAGTCGATGGGCAGATTTGCGCCTTCGGGTGCGACCGTAAGGAAGAACGAACAAGGAGTCGTTATGGAATTAACCGCGATGTTCACCGCCTTGCTCTCGGGCTTTGGGATGACCCTGCAGATCTTCGTGATCACGCTGGTGGGCGCCTTGCCTTTGGGCGTTCTTGTTGCCCTTGCGCGCATGTGCAGCTTCAAGCCCTTGGCGCTTCTTGCTCGCTTCTACATTTCCATCCTGCGTGGCACGCCTTTGATGCTCCAGCTTATGGCCTGGATGTTCGCCCCGTACTACCTCTTTGGGCTTTCGCTTGGTTCCGACTGGAAGTTCGTCGCGTGCGCGATCGGCTTCATCCTCAACTACAGTGCGTATTTCGGCGAAATCTATCGTTCGGGCATCCAATCGATCCCCCGCGGACAGTACGAAGCCGCCGAAATTTTGGGCTATACCAAGGCCCAGTGCTTTCTGAAGATCATCTTGCCGCAGGTCATCAAGCGCATCGCTCCTGCCATCGGCAACGAGATCATCGCTCTTGTTAAAGACACCTCGCTCGCCTTCGTCCTGGGCATCATGGAGATGTTTACGCAGGCCAAGGCTTTGGCGGCAGCACTCGCCAACATGACGCCTTATTTCATGGCGGCGCTCATCTACTGGTTCTTCACGCTTTTCGTCGAGTTCGTTTTGAACAAGATCGAAAAGAAGCTTTCCTACTACCACGACTAGGGCAAGGGGTTACACATGTCGAACAAAAACGAAGTGCTTGTCCATATCGCCGACCTGCATAAAAGCTTCGGGTCAACCGAGGTGCTCAAGGGCATTTCGCTCGACGTCCACAAGGGCGAGGTGGTGGCCATCATCGGTTCGTCCGGCGCCGGCAAGTCCACGCTCTTGCGCTGCGCAACGTTGCTTGAAACCATGGACAAGGGCACGCTTGCCTACGGCGACGTGGTGGTGGCTCAGGATAACGAAAAGGGTCAAGCCGCTTACGATAAGGCGGCCATGCTCAAGGCGCGTACCAAGTTCAGCCTCGTGTTCCAGGATTTCAACCTGTTCCCGCATTGGACGGTGCTGCGCAATGTCGCTGATGCTCCGCATAACGTTTTGGGCAAATCCAAGGCCGAGGCCGAAGAGACCGCGCGTGCCCTGATAAAGAAGATGGGCCTTGAGGGCAAGGAAAGCATGGTTCCTTGCGACCTTTCGGGCGGCCAAAAGCAGCGCGTTGCGATTGCCCGTGCGCTGGCTATGAACCCCGAGGTGCTTTTCTTCGACGAGCCCACCTCCGCGCTCGACCCCGAGCTCACGCGCGAGGTTTTGAAGGTCATTCGCGACTTGGCCGCCGAAGAGATGACCATGGTGATCGTCACGCATGAGATGCGCTTCGCCGCCGAAGTCGCCGATCGCATCGTGTTCATGGACCGTGGCGTTATCGTCGAGGAAGGCCCTGCCGAACAGGTGTACAACAATCCTCAGCACCAGCGTACGCGTGACTTCCTTTCGCAGGCGAGCGAGTAGCCGCTGTTCCCGGGGCCGCGCAGCGCCGATAGTATTCAATCAATAGAGGCAAAGGGTTCGAACATGCCGAAAATCTATTTGGTGAACATGGACTTCACCCAATTCGATATCGAGGAGAAGATGGCGGCCGAGGCGGGTATCGAGCTTGGCTTCAGCCAGGAGCGCGATGCGAAAAGCACCATCGCCAACTGCCAGGATGCCGACGGCATCGTCACCTCGTACGGCGATTTTGACTGTGAGCTCTTTGAGTCGCTGCCTAAGCTCAAGGTGGTTTCTCGCACCGGCGTGGGCTACGACTCCATCGATGTTCCTGCTGCCACCGACAACGGCGTGTTCGTGTGCACGGCTCCTGGCTACGCCAACGAGGTTGTTTCCGATCATGCCATCTCCATGGCGCTCGGCGTGCTGCGCCGCACCAACGAGCTTGATGCCGACATCCGCGCCGGCATCTGGGATTTCGCGCGCCGGCGTCCCTTGGGGCAGTGCCATGGCCGCACTTTCGGCGTCGTGGGCATGGGCGCTATCGGCCGTGCTTGTGCGCGCAAGGCGGAAGGCCTGGGCTTCAAGGTGGTTTGCTGGAGCCGCTCTTTGATTCCCGGGCGTCGCACGCCTGAAGGCTACGAGTGCCTGACTTTTGACGAGCTGCTCGAAACCGCCGACGTCATCAGCATCCACACGGCGCTCACGCCCGATACGCATCATCTGTTCGATGCTCGTGCCTTCGCCAAGATGAAGGACACCGCGGTGCTGGTTAACACGGCGCGCGGCCCCGTTGTCGACACCGATGCCCTGGCCGAGGTCTTGTGCCGCGGTGAGTTGTGGGGCGCTGGGCTTGACGTTTTCGAGGGCGAGCCCGCCGACATCACGCGCCCCATTTTCGCTGCGCCGCACACCCTCTTCAGTGCGCACGCGGCGTACTGGTCCGAGGAGTCGGGCGTTGAGCTGCGCACGCGCACCATGCAAAGCGCGATAGATGCCGTTCTTGGTCGCAAACCCATCGATTGCCTAAATCCCACCGCTTGGGATTAGGCCTTGCTTGCACGGCTTTTGTTTCAGATTTTTATGTAGGCGGTGGTTCGTCCACCGCCTACTTTTTTAATCGTACCTTCGTCGAGTAGGCGTTTAAGTTCGCGCTCAATGCTGGAATCGCTGATGTCGGGGCAGCGTTTACGAATGTCGTCCTTGCTGATTTTGCCAAGGGCATATTCGAAGGTCTCGGCGATGCGCTGCGCTTTGTTTGTTGCGCGCATGCTTGCCTCCACGCAGTCGAATAGATCGCGATAAGCGCAGCAAAGAATCCCTAGCATGAAGTTGATGAAGGGGGCTTCGTTGTTGCTTCCCTCTTCCCAGCCCGTTGAGCTTTCCGCTAGCGTTTCGTAGTACAGGTCAAGGTGCTTTTCGATAATTTCCTCGATGCTGATGTAGCGCGGTACCAGGTAGCCGCATTTTTCCAGCAGAAGCACGGTTAGCAGCCTGCTCATGCGCCCATTGCCGTCGTTGAAAGGATGGATGCTTACGAAGTCAAAGACGAAGCGCATTGCGAGCAAAAGAGGCCTTGAGCTTTAAGCATTGCTCTTATGGGGATAGCGTGCGGTGGTTAAAGCGCCTTTGATTGGTATAGGCCGTTATCGACGAAACCAAGCTTGCGGTAGTATTCGCGCGTGCCGACGGCGCTGATCACGAAGATGCGCTTGCGGCCGTGTTTTTGCGCGATCATGCAGGCGCGCGCGACAAGCTTGCGCCCCAGGCCCAGGTGTTGGGTGCCTTCCTGCGCTTCGTGGAGGCGCTCCACTTTGCCATAAACGTGAACTTCGCGGATCATCGCATCGTCCGCAGAGGTAGGCAAGCTTGCCCCCAAGCGGGAATAGCGTTCAAGCGCTTCTTCTTTTGGGAGCGAAAGGCGCAGGAATCCGGCAATCCTGTTTTCCGGGGTGACCCACTGCAGGAAGAACTCAGTGGTTGCCGTGGTGTCGTATTCAACGATGTCGAGCGTAAGCGCTTCGGGGTCGAAACTGCCGCCGGCGACCTCGCGATGGCGAATCTCTTGGATGTTGCCGTTTTCACGTGCAACCTGCGTCTCGATGAGCTGGCGCAGGTTGGCGGTGCGGTTGCCTTGGATGATATCCTGCGCGCTGAAGTCGCGAATCATGCGGCTTACGCGAGTGTAGGGCTGGGTCGCTATTAGATTTTGAGTCATGAGCCATTGCAGCTGCTTGGGTGAATAAGCGCTCCACTTTCCCTGGTCATGCAGTTCTTCAAGCTTGGTGCCGCCCAAAAGCACGCAGGGATAGAGCTTCACCTCGTCGGGTTTGAAACGCGGGTCGTTTGAGAAAACGCGGTAATCCGTCGCGTCATCTTCGAGTGTGGTGCCCACCAAGTTCGCCATGAAGTGCGTATGCGTCTTGAAGCCGAACAGGCGCAAAAGCTCAAAGGCTTGGGTTAGCTGTGCGGCGGACATGCTGCGTCCATTGCGTGCAAGTGTTTCCTCGCAGGTGCTTTGTACTCCGATTTGGATTTTGGTGCAGCCCAGGCGTCGAGCGTTGCTTAGCGCTTGGGCGTTGATGGCGTCAGGCCTTGTTTCGACGACGAGCCCCACACAGCGATGCGACGCGAATTCGTTGATGCGATGCTGCTCTTCCAGCTTCTCCCAGCTGGCATCTTGCTCTTGGGCAAGCGCCTGCCAACGAGAATCGGCATCGTAGAGTGCATGGAAAGCTTGGTTGTACGAGGAATCGCCGCGCAAGATCTTTTGCTGCTCTTGCTGGACGAAGGCCTTTAGCTCTTCGTCGTCGGTGGTAAAGCCGGCGTTGGTATAGGCTTGGCGCAAAGCGGCAGCTTTTTGCCCGGCAAGGTTTGCAGCCGAATCGTCCGCTGCTGCGCTTTGGCTTGGCCGTCCAGCGTCGTTGAGTGCCTCGAACAGGCGACTTATGTACCAGCGCTGGTAGGTATCGGGGTAGGTGGTCCAGCTCCCGCCCAAG
>CAVBOO010000076.1:0-4049 GCA_963597045.1 bacterium
CAACCCTCGCGAGCAAGCAGGCCGTCAGCCGGCCCACGCGAATAGGCAAACCGTCAAGAGGCCCAAGCAAACCGCCGGCCAGCCCAGGCAAGCAGGCCGCCAGCACAATGCGAAAACAGCCAGCGCAATATGAAAACAAGGAGAGCCCATGGAGGAGCGCTTTGAAACCTTCACCATCCTTATAAACCGAATCAATCGCAACGTTCGCAAAATCAAAAACAAGGAAATGGCCGAATACAGCCTGAAGGGAATCCATGTCTCGTGTTTGCACTACCTTGGCCGCCAGGAGGGTTTAAGCCCCACCCAGCTAAGCGAGGAATGCGAAGAGGACAAGGCCGCGGTTTCGCGCGCGCTCGATTATCTGGAGGCGCAGGGCTTCGTTGAGGCGAGCCCTCGGGGCGATAAGCGCTACAAATGCCCCATCGTCCTTACCGACAAAGGCCGCCAGGCAAGCAGGCTCATCAACGACAAGATCGAAGCCATCCTAGCCGAGATAAACGACAGTCTAACCGACGAGCAGCGCAAGCTGTTCTACCAGAGCCTTTACGCCATCAGCGATAGGCTTGACGAAATATCCCAAGAATCCAGCAAACACTAGCGCTGGCCAAGCAATCCCGACGCCCATAAACACCCTTAACAAGAAAGGGCACCTATGTTCTTCTTGAAAAAAATTTACTGCCGAATCTTCCAACTTGGATTCCGCGCCGCGCTCCCCTTCCTGCCTTACCGCGAGCCCGAAATCATCGGCTCGTGCGCCGAGCTGGGGCCGGTGCTCGCCGGCAAGCAGGCGCGGCAGGTGCTCGTGGTCACCGATGCGGGCATCGTGCAAAACGGCCTTACCGCACCCCTTATCGAGAGCCTGGATAAAGCGGGCATCGGGCACGCGCTCTACAGTAAAGTGCAGCCAAATCCCACGGTTGACCAGGTTGAAGAGGCGCTTGCGCTCTATCTTGGCAACGAATGCGACGCGGTTATTGCCATCGGCGGCGGTTCTTCGATGGACTGCGCCAAGGCCGTGGCGGCGCGCGTTGCCTACCCGAATAAATCGCTCGCGCAGATGAAAGGCGTCCTGCGGGTGCTGCGGCGCACGCCCACCATCGCCGCCATTCCCACCACCGCCGGCACCGGCAGCGAGGTGACGCTAGCCGCCGTGATCACCGACGCGCGCGAGCACCACAAGTACGCCATCATGAGCTTCCCCTTGATCCCCGACTACGCCGTGCTGGACGCGCAGCTCACCTATTCGCTGCCCGCGCAGCTTACCGCGACCACGGGAATGGATGCGCTCACGCACGCGGTGGAGGCCTACATCGGGCGCTCCACCACCAAGCAAACGCGCCAACTCGCGCTTGAGGCCACAAGCCTGGTGTTCGGCAACATCGAGCGCGCCTACGCCAACGGGGCCGACCACCAGGCACGCGAGAACATGCTCCATGCCGCGTACAAGGCGGGCCTCGCCTTTTCGATGTCGTACGTGGGCTACATCCACGCCATCGCGCACTCGCTCGGCGGTCAGTACGGCACGCCGCATGGCCTGGCCAATGCCGTCGTGATGCCCTATGTGCTTGAAGCCTACGGAACATCCGCGCATAAGAAGCTGCACGAGCTAGGCGTTGCAGCGGGGGTTTGCCGAGCCGAGGACAGCGACGCCGAAGGAGCCGCACGCTTCATCAAGGCGATCAAGCAACTTAACGCCAACATGGGCATCCCCGCCAAAATCAAAGGAATCGAAGCGGCGGACATCAAACAGCTGTCGCGCATAGCCGAGCGCGAAGCCAACCCGCTCTACCCCGTCCCTAAGCTTATGACCGCGCCCGAGCTGGCCAAGCTTTACGAGCAAGTCGCAGATTGGAGCAAGTAAGTGAACGAACAGGAAATTCGCGCCCTTCTTGAAAAGCAGCGCGCCTTCTTCAATGGCGGCGCCACCATTCCGGTTGAGTTTCGCATTGCCCAGCTGCGCAAGCTGCGCGATGCCGTGCGCGCCCATGAGCAGGAGATAAACGAAGCCCTCACCGCCGACCTGGGCAAAAGCTCCTACGAAGGCTTTATGTGCGAAAGCGGCCTGGCGCTTACCGAGCTGACCTACCTGATAAAGCACACGCGCGGCTTTGCGCGCAGCCATACGGTGCCAACGCCTCTGGCGCAGTTCGCCTCGCACAGCTTCACGCAGGCCATCCCCTACGGCAACACGCTTATCATGAGCCCGTGGAACTACCCCTTCCTTTTGACGATCGACCCACTGGCCGACGCCATCGCCGCAGGCAACACGGCAATCCTGAAGCCGAGCGCGTACTCGCCCGCCACCAGCGCGGTTATCCGTAAGATCGTGGAGGAATGCTTTGAGCCCGAGTACGTGGCCGTGGTGGAAGGCGGGCGCGCGGAGAACGCGGCGCTGCTGGAGCAAAAGTTCGACTTCATCTTCTTCACCGGCAGCCAGAATGTGGGCAAGGAAGTGCTGCGCCATGCGGCGGAGCACTTGACGCCTGCGGTGCTTGAACTGGGAGGCAAGAGCCCCTGCATTGTGGACGCGAGCGCGAACCTGGCGCTGGCCGCCAAGCGCATCGTGTTCGGCAAGTTTTTGAACTGCGGGCAAACCTGCGTGGCCCCTGACTATATTTTGGTGGAGGGCAGCGTGCACGACGCGCTGGTTGCCGAACTTAAGCAGCAGATCGAGCGCCAGTTTGGCGCACGGCCGCTCGAGAATCCCGATTACGGCAGAATCGTCAACCAAAAGCACTTCGAGCGCCTGTGCGGCCTTATCGACGAGGGCAAAGTGGTGCACGGCGGCGAGGTGGACGAGGCCAGCCTGCGCATAGCGCCAACGATCATGGACGGAGTTTGCGCCGAGGACGCCGTGATGGGCGAGGAAATTTTCGGGCCGCTTTTGCCGGTGCTGAGCTTTGAGTCGTTCGAGCAGGTGGCGCGCGAGCTCAAGGGCAAGGCAAAACCGCTTGCCTGCTACCTGTTCTCAAGCGACAAGGGGCACATCGAACGCTACAAGAAGGAATTCCAGTTCGGCGGCGGTTGCATCAATGACGTTGTGATTCACCTGGCCACCAGCGAGATGGCCTTCGGCGGCGTGGGAGAAAGCGGCATGGGCGGTTACCACGGCAAGCGCGGCTTCGAGGCCTTTTCGCACACGAAGTCCATCGTGGACAAAAAGACCTGGCTCGACCTTCCCATGCGCTACCAGCCTTACTCCAGCAAGCTCTACGACAAGCTGCTGCATATGTTCTTGAGGTAAGGCACCGCACATCGGGGGCACGGCGGGCGCACGCCGCGGGCTGCCGGGCGACCGAGAGCAACGAGCCAGACGGCGTGCCTGACGCGCGCGAGCAATGGCAACGAAAAGAAACGACCGCGCTCGATGAACGGGCGCGGTCGTTTTGGGCTTATCGGCTTGGTGGCGGTTGCTGCCAGCGGCGCGAGCAAAGCGCCCGCCGGCGCAAACGAGCGAGCGCTACTTGAAGCTCACCTTGGGAGCGGTCTTGGCTCCTTCATCGGCGCTGAAGGCCTGACGCTCGGTGAAGCCGAACATGCCTGCAACAAGAACTCCGGGGAAGGTCTGGATGGCGTTGTTGTACATAAGCACGCAATCGTTGAAGCTCTGGCGCATGTAGCTGATCTTATCCTCGGTACCGGCAAGCTCGGCCTGCAGCTCGCGGAAGTTCGCGTCGGCCTTGAGCTCGGGGTAGGCCTCGGACACCGCGAAGAGCGACTTCAAAGTGCCGGACAAAATATTGTCGGCGGCCATCTTTTCCTCGGGGGTGCCGGCGCTCATGACGGCGCTGCGAGCCTTGGTCACCGCTTCGAAGGTTCCGCTTTCGTGCGCGGCGTAGCCTTTAACGGTCTCAACCAGGTTGGGAATCAAGTCCAAGCGACGCTGAAGCTGCACGTCTACCTGCGCCCACGCGTTGTCGATGCGATTGCGCAGCTGAACGAAGTTGTTGTACAGGAAGATAAGCGCGATGGCCACGATAAGGACCACGGCTACGATCACGATAAGGGCGATTTCCATGAGGGCCTCCTTAGGCGTTTTCGTTAGTCTA
>CAVBOO010000076.1:4259-5409 GCA_963597045.1 bacterium
CGAGGTGACGCGCGCCGACCAGCCTTTGAGCTGGGCTTCGGCGGAAAGCTTGGTTGCCTGGGTGAAGGAGTCGCAGAAAAGAGCGGTGGCCGATCCGCTACCGCACAGAAGGACCTTGCTCACGCCGTCGCAGGACTCGCCCCATTCGCGAATCTCGGTAAGCACGGGCAGAATCTTCTCGGCAGCAGGGGCCAGGTTGTTGAAAGGCTCAACCTTGGAGGCATCCTGCAAAACACCCCACACGCCACGCTGCGTATCGGTGGGCAGCAAGGGCTCTTCGTCGAAGGTGCGGTAAGCCTGCGCGGTAGATACCCCTTCATCAGGGCTTACGAGCAAGATGAAATCCTTGCGCGGCACCAAGGCGTGCACGAACTGCTCGCCCTTGCCCGTAAGGTAAGCGCATCCGCCCTTCAAGAAGAAGGCAACGTCGGCGCCCAGGTTAGCAGCCACCTCGGCCAAGCGGGGGTCTTGCGCATCCAGACCCCAAAGCTTCGCCGCGCCCACCAGGGCCGCAGCAGCATCCGAGGAGCCGCCACCCAAACCCGCCTGCGCGGGAATCGACTTGACGATGTGAATGTGAACTTCCTCATCTTCCTTACGGCCGATTGCCTGAGCCAAGGCGGCAACCGCGCGATAGGCCAGGTTGTCCTCGGGCGCAACGTCGACAGGCGCGATGCCCTCGGTGTGCTCCATGCTTAGGTGGATTTCGAGCCCGATGCCGAAACCGGACAGGTCGACGCGGCGCATATGCAAAACATCATGCAGGGCTAGCGCGTGCATGATGGTGTCGGCGTAGTGATAGCCGTCCTCGCGCTTGGCGCCGATGCCCAGCACCAGGTTGATCTTCGCGGGGGCGATGACCTTGATGCCACCGCTGCGCACGCCCGCTGTATCGCGCTTGGCGATATCGAGGGCCTGAGCCATCACGTCCTCGGTGGCTTTGCTGTCCATTTGGTCGAAAAGCTCTTCGTTTTCGCTCATTGGTTCTCCTTGCTTGCCGGCGCGGCATTGATGGCCGAGCGCTGTATCTTGGCGGCCTTGCGCTGTTCGCGGCGCTCCTTGAAAAAGCGCTTCAGCAGGCCTTGGCATTCCTCTTCCATAACCCCGCCTTCAACCGGGAAGGCATGATTCAGGCGCGCGTCATCGTGGA
>CAVBOO010000077.1:0-5384 GCA_963597045.1 bacterium
AGCGTCATCACCGCCCTTACCGCGCAAAACACGCTCGGGGTCCAAGGCGTCGAGCCCACGTCGCCCGATTTCGTTCGCGCTCAGATGGACAGCGTGTTCAGCGACATACGCCCCGACGCCGTCAAGATCGGCATGCTTGCAAACGCGCAAATCGTCCATGCGGTAGCCGTCGGCCTTAAGGCCCACGAGGCACGAAATATCGTTGTCGACCCGGTTATGGTGGCAACCAGCGGCGATGCCCTTGCCGAAGATTCAAGCGTTGCCGCACTCGACGAGCTTTTGAGCATCGCCACACTCGCAACGCCCAACATCCCCGAGGCCGAAGTGTTGTCGGGCATGCAAATCCACAGTAAAGAAGATATGGCCACGGCCGCCAAACTCATTTGCACAAGCAAAAGCTGCCCCGCCGTGCTGGTAAAGGGCGGGCACTTGGATGAAGTGGCCGACGACGTCCTCGCATTAGCTTCGGGCGAGGAAGTCTGGTTTTCTCATGAGCGCATTGCAACCGAAAACACCCACGGCACCGGCTGCACCCTGTCCTCGGCAATCGCATCCTATCTTGCCTTGGGCGAAAAACTGCCCGACGCCATCAAGCTTGCGAAGAAATACCTAACGGGCGCCCTTGCGAACGATCCGCATCTGGGCCACGGCCATGGCCCCGTGAACCATCTTTGGATGGCGCCCCGCGTGCAGAGCTAGCCCGAGAGAGCGCCCATCCTTCGGGTTGCCCAATCTCCAAGGCGAAACGCGCAAGCCGCAAAACCGGCAACACATCCTGCAAGCCTTAAACCAAAACGACATCGCATCCGCGTTTGGATGCGATGCCGTTTTCCTTGTGAAAACAAGCTTCGTCTAAAGATGGGGCAAGCCGTCAATCCAGGCTGCAAGCTCATCTTCCGCCAAGGGAACGCTTACCAGCTTGTGGCGCGAGGTCTCGCCGCGCAAAAGCTCACATGCGCTTTTCGGGATGCGCAGCTGCTTGGCAAGAAGCTTGATCACGGCCTTGTTAGCCTTGCCCCCGTCGGGCGGCGCGGTAACGCGAACATGAACTTCGGTGCCGTTCAGGTCGTCATGTTTTACACCTGAAATGCAATCACGCCCCGACCGGGGCGTGACATGCAAGGCTAAATTAGTGGATGCCATGAACCTTTAGTCGATTTCGTCGAAGGCAAAACCATCGTCGGCGTCGCCGTAGCCGGAAAGGTCCTTAGCAGCAGCGGAGGGACGGAATGCCGCGGGGCTTGCGGTAGGCTCGGCAACCGGAGTGGTGTAGGTGGCTGCAGCGGAGCTTGCATCCCAACGAGCAGCAGACTGGGCGGTAGACTCAGCCTCGACGGAATCGAGGGAGATGCCGGTGGTTGCCTCGCCGCCGATCTCGGTCAGGCGCATGGTGCAAGTGCCAATGAACTCCTTGAGCATATCCTGATACTGCTCACGGATAGCGGCGCGGGACTCGTTGAGCTCATTGATGTGCTCGACGACCTTGCCCTTCTCGGCGTTGGCCTTATCGAGGATGCGACGAGCCTCGTCCTCGGCGTTCTGGCGGGTAAGCTCGGCCTCGGCCTTGGCCTTGGAGATAACCTCGTCACCGGTCTTCTGAGCGGTGATAAGGGCAGCAGCAATAGCGGAGGACTCAGTGGTTTTCTCGGAAAGACGAGCCTCAAGCTCGGCGATGCGCTTGTCCTTCTCGGACTCGGTGACCACGGTGGGCTTGGGCGCAGGCTTAGGAGCTGCTGCGGCGGGCTTCATGGCGACGGTAGGCTGGGCGCTTGCCTTCTCGGCGGCTGCACGAGCCTCGGCGAGCTGCTTCTTGAGCGTCTCGATTTCCTTGTTCATGGAATCGATCTCGGAAGCAACGCGCTCCAAGAAAACGTCTACTTCATCGACATCGTAGCCGCGACGCTCGATGTTGAAGCTCTGAGTTGCGATGTCGTTGGAAGTGATCGACATGTACATCCCCCTAAAAGGTTGCTCTAAATTGCTAGGTAAGCGCTACAAAAGCGCAACGATTAGTCGTACTCCGAACTGTAGCACAAGCAGTGCCACTATTGGCGATATGTCCACCATTCCTCCAATAGGGGGAATGAAGCGCTTGAACAAGTCAAGGAACGGGTCGCAGATCTTGCCGAGCGCCTCGTAAAGATCGAGCAGGAAGCCGCCCATGTTCGGGAACCAGGACATCATCACGTAGATGAAGATGACCATCGAATAGGCATTGGCAAGGTTGACGATGATTGCGGTGATCATATGGGATTCTCCTCGGGGCTGGCAGATGCCGCAGGGGGCAGAAGCGTAAACGCGAGCCTACGCTAGCGAATACCCTGCTGGTACAAACTGCGCTTCTCGATGGCGGACAGGGCCTGACCCTTGCAAAGGGCGTAAACCTTCTCGTAAGGGCACTCAACCTGGGCTTCAAGCGCAGCGGCAACGCCGAACGAGAAGTCGAGCAGGCGCTTGGCCAGGGATTCGTCGGTGGCGCGCAGATCAAGCACGACCGCGTTGCCCTGCTTAAGGAAGGCCGCAACGTCCGAAACGTCCTTGTAGGCATGGGGCCTGACCACTTTAAGCTCACGACGGGCAGGGTCGTTTGCAGGCGCCTGCGTCGTGGGCCTGAACAAGCCGTTCAAGCCTTCGGAGCCCAAGGGCTCGCGCGCATCGGAGGCGGAAAGGGCCTCGGTCACACCGCTGGCTGTGCTGCTCGCATCCTGGGACGTGGCCGCATCCTTGGACTCGCGCTTAGGGGCCCAATCGGGAGTCGAGCCGCCGTAAATATGGGGCTGGCGATAAGTTGTGCTCGCGCTTGCTGTCGCTGCGGGCTCGGCCGCAGGAGCGGAATAGGCCGGGTTGGCGGCACCGGCGAAGCTGCGCTCATGGGCCTTGGCCTCGCGAGCTCGGTCGGCCGCCGCCACGCCCAAAGAGGAGGCGCTAGCGGAAGCTTCCTCCATGGTGACCAGCTTGGGGTAGCGGATCGCCTCGGTGCGACCCGAATTGATGTCGGAATACGAATCGCCGTAGCGAGATTCGTCGTAGCCGTTAGGGCCGTAATCGTCGCTGTAAGCGTCATCGTAGTAATCGTCGTAAGGCTGATCTTGGTAGCCGCCACGATTCTGGCCGATGTTCAAGCGATCTTTCAGATCGCCAAGGATATTGCCCGGTTGAGGGAATTCCATTAACGAAGTCCTTTCGTTGTAATGCAGAAACGATGTTGCCAAGGATTATTCGAAAGCCTCGTCGAAGATGGCTCGACCAACGCGAACAATCGTAGAGCCATAGTGTACGGCACGAGGCCAATCTTCGCTCATCCCCATCGAAAGTTCAGACAAGGAAATATCCCAACCGTTCTCGGCTACAAAGGCGCTCAATTGGTCACGCAAGGACGAAAGCCCGCCGAAGGTTTCCTCGATAGCATCGGCATCGGCGCGCGGCGCCATCGTCATCAGGCCCTTGAGCTCGATGTTGTCGAGCGCCGCACAAGCGCGAACAACCTGGGGCATCTGCTCGGCGGAAAAGCCGCTCTTGCTTTCCTCGCCCGAGACGTTCACCTCGACCAAGATGGCTTGGCGAATGCCCTTGGCCTTGGCCGCGGCGTCGATCTTGGCAAGATGTTCGAGCTTGCACACCGAATGGATGAGGTCGGCCACGCCGACGATGTCCTTGATGCGACGCGATTGAATGTTGCCGATGAAGTGCCAGTGCTCATCGGGAAACGCGGCCTGCTTGCGCACCAACTCGTCTGGGCGGTTCTCGCCGAACGCATGGGCGCCGGCCGAGATGGCGTCTTCCACCTCGTCCACATCGACGGTCTTGGAAACGGCGAGCAGAAGCACGTCCTCGGGCGAGCGGCCCGCAGATGCGCACTCTTCGTCAAGTTGCGCGCGAACGCGCTGGTAACGAGTTGCGGTACTCATCGCTTATGCCTCCTTTTGGGCTCTACGGAAGGCGAAGGCGCCATGGCGGCCGCACACGCCGCCCTGCCCACGGTAGGAAAAGAAATCCTCATTGTTGCAAACCGTGCATATCCCCAGGTTAGCGATACGCTCAGGCTTGATGCCCGCACGCTCAAGCTGAACCTGAAGCGCACGGGAAAGCTCGACATGGCGCGCGTCCACGCTGCATACGCTGCCGAACTTGCGCACGAACTCGTCGTGGATCTCGGCGCTCGTCTCGAAGCACTCCCCCATGATGTGGGGGCCGATGTAGACGTTGGTGCCTGCAAGCACGCTAGCCACCGAGCAGCCGAGCTTCGCGGCGACGTTTGCCGCCAAACCTTCGACGGCACGGACGCTGATCTGGTTGTCGACACCGCGCCACCCGGCATGGATGACCGAGAAGGCCCCGCTTGGCGCAACCGCGATCACAGGGACGCAGTCCGCAAAGTTGAGCTGAGCTGCTACGTTTTCGCATTCCACGGAAACGGCATCGTACTCAAGGGCGCCCGCATCGCGCTCGGCACGCGCAAGAAGCTGCATTGCCTGCTCGGGAGCATCGATGGCAAGCACCTCGCGGCCATGAACCTGAACGGGAACGATGCAAGGAACGCCGGCAAAACCGAGCGCATCGGAGAGGATGCGGCGATTTTCCAATACCTGGGACAAATCATCGTTGACATGCGAGCCAAGGTTGAGCGATTCGTAAGGCCCCGTGCTCACTCCTCCATGACGCTTGGTGAAGGCTATGCGCACGCCCGTAGCCTCGAAGAGCGCAGGATCGGTATAGGCGGAAATGGACGCAAAACGACCCTCGTTCAACCTAGGCAAAGGCAGTTCGAGGGCCGTATTGGATGTTCTTGGGAGTTCCAAGGAACCAAGCCTTACTGGCGACGCAGGAAGTCAGGGATGTAATCCTCGTCAGCAAAGCGAGGAGTCGTGCCGTAGGAAGGCTGTGCGGTAGTCTGAGCGGCAGGACGCTGCTGAGCAGAAGGACGTGCCTGCTGGCGCGTGAAATCCATAGCGGACTGGTTGGTGTTGGCCTTGAAACCGGTGGCGATGACCGTGATGCGGATGGCGTCGCCCATCGACTCGTCGACGATCTGGCCGTAGATGATGTTGGCGTTCTCGTCGGCAACGGCCTCGACGACGCGAGCAGCCTCGTCAACCTCGGACAGGGCAAGATCGGGACCACCGGCGATGGAGAACAGGATGCGAGAAGCGCCGGCGATGGAAGACTCCAAGAGGTTGGAGTTGATGGCCTGCTGCGCAGCATCGAGCGCGCGGGACTCGCCGGAGGAGATGCCGATGCCCATCATTGCGGTGCCGGCATCTTTCATAACCGTGCGGATGTCCGCGAAGTCGAGGTTGATGAGGCCGGGAATGGTGATGAGGTCGGTAACGCCCTGGATGCCCTGACGAAGCGTGTCGTCGGCGATGCGGAAGGCATCGAGCATG
>CAVBOO010000078.1:0-5243 GCA_963597045.1 bacterium
AGATGCAGGCCGAGCAGTCCATGGTGGGGAAGGTTTTGTCCAGCTTCACCATCTTACCGCCGATGGAGGGCTTGCGCTCAACCAGCGTGACGGGGAAGCCGGCGTCGGCCACGTCGATGGCCGCCTGGATGCCGGCGATGCCCGCGCCAACCACGAGCACCTTGCGGTTCACGGGGATGGTCGAGGTGTAGAGGTTCTTGTTCGTGTCCACCTTGGCAACGGCCATGGCCACCAGGTCGATGGCCTTCGGGGTGGAGACGGCCTTGTCTTTGTGAACCCAGGAGCATTGCTCGCGGATGTTGGCGATCTCCAGCAGGTAGGGGTTGATGCTGGTTTTTTCCGCCAGCATCCTGCGGAAGGTCTGTTCGTGCATGCGCGGGCTGCAGCTGGCTATGACGATGCGGTCGAGCTCGTGCTCCTTGATGGCATCGGCGATCGCTTGCTGGCCTGGGTCGGAGCAGGTGTACTTGTTGGTGGTCGCAAAGGCCACGTTCGGCATGAGGCGCGCGGCATCGGCTACCGCCTGCACGTCAACTGTGGCCGCGATATTGGTGCCGCAATGGCAGACGAACACTCCAATTCGGCTCATGCGATCACCCCTTTCTCGTTGCCCGTTGCGCTTGTCGGCGTTGTGTCGTCTGCGGGTTTCGCGGCTGGGGCTGCGCCTTTGGCTGCGGCGTCCGCTGTGGGTTTGGCTTTGGCCTCAGTTCCTGCCTTGGGCTGCGCCTTGGCTGCACGTGCTGCAGCTCGCGCCTTGCGTTGCGCTTCCTTGGCGGCACGTTCGGCTTCCGCTGCGGCTTTTTGTGCTCCTTGCTGCCGCTGCCAGGATTCAAGTGCGCGCCCATGCGGGTTGGTGGCGGGGTGGAAATGCTGCCCGATGCCGCTTTCCTCCTGGTTCGCGCCCATGCTTGTGGCCAGCAGCTCGGTGAAGTAGTAGATGGGGATGTCGAGTGCGGGCAGGCCTTCTTTGGCGCGTGCGGCATTGACCTTGGCCTCGCGCATGTCGAGGTTCAGCATACAGAGCGGGCAGGCACAGGCTATGGCATCGGCGCCGTTGGTGTGGGCGTTTTCGAGGATGCGGCGCACCATGCTTCGTCCCAGCTCGGGAACGGTTACCTGGTGCGAGGCGCCGCAGCATTCGTTTTTGAAGTGCCATTCGACGGGTTCGGCCCCGGAAAGGGCGACGAGCTGCTCCATGGTGTGCGGCTGCTCGTCATCGTCGAAGGCGCATACTTCTGCGGGCCTCAGCAGAGCGCATCCGTAGTAGCAGGCAACCTTCAGGCCGTTCAGCGGCCAGGTTACGTGCGCGCTTATACGCTCCTGCGCTTCTTGGGGAAGGAAGGGCTCCAGCCCGTTGGCGACGTAGGAGCTTGCGGCCCAGGGGCGGCCGATGATGCCTTCCAGCTGCACGCGCAGCTCCTCGCTTTCCTGCGCATGCGCGGTGGCGGTTTTAAGGTGCTGGTAGCATCCGGCGCAGGGCGCAAGCACCGGCGCATCGCCGAAGGCCTCCTCGGCCAGGGCAAGGGAGCGGGCGGGAAGCGCATCGCCTAACAGCTCGCTTTCCGCATGGGCGGCTGATGCTCCGCAGCAGTTCCAATCGGGAATCTCGGCAAGCTCGATTCCTGCGGCACGAGCGACGTAATCGTAGGATTTCGTGTACGAAATGCCGGTGGAATGAGCCGAGCATCCGGGGAAGTACGCGTATTTCATGCCGTGCCCCCTTTCGCGTCGTCGGCTTGCGGATGGGCGTCTTGCTCCATTGCGCGCACCTTGTCGATGATGGCGGCCGCTTCTTCAGCTTTGCCTGCTTGCTTGCTGGGTAACTCCAGCATTCCGCGCTTCATCATCTTGGGCGCGTTTAGTGCGTCTTGAAGAAGATGCCCGGTGGTGAGGTTGTAGCGCATGGCCAGCGTGGTTTCGTTGGAGGTGCCTTGTTGCCGCACTCCGCCGATGAACAGGTCGTTGAAGCGGTTTACCTCGGATACGGCGGGCGAGCCCGTGCGTTTTGCTTCCCTTCTGCAGGCGAACATGACGTTGGGCAGATCGATTTCCTGCGGGCAGCGTGCCAGACACATGCCGCATCCGGCGCAGAGCCAGGGCATGTTCGATTTCAGGATGGGCCCAGCTTGCCCGAGCTGCAGATGCCGCATGATCTGGCGCGGTGGCATGTCGGCGTCGGCGGCAACGGGGCATCCGGCCGAGCATTTGCCGCATTGGTAGCACGCCTTCGGGTCCACTTGGGCGTCGCACAAGATTCGCTCAAGGGCCAGTATCGCCGCCGGGGGCGCAGCGGTGAGGTTCCTTGCTTCCATAGAGCCTCCGTTCGTGAAAGACGTTTAGCTGGCCCTGTTGACCGGCGCTGTCCACGCTTTTGCGCAGCAGGCGCCTTCAGGGCTCTTCGGAGGAAGATTTCGCTCTAGGGAAAAGCAAACACCTGGCATATTTGAGTTACCCAAGGTAAACACCTAATTTGGCGGAAAGGGATTGTTTAACGGTTTGGAAACTCGCGTTGAACACCCGAAACGCGCCGTTCACCCGGAGCTTTTCCTTCGCTTAACCGCTGCGCAGTAAAGGGATCGCGGGTTGCAAGACAAGAAGAAGCGCTTTCGGCTGCGAGCCGCATGCTCAGGCGCCAAGTGAGCGCAATCGCTCTTCCGCGAAGTGATTCTTCGCAGCGCTAGGCTTTGGCTCTTGGCGGGTTCGGGGATACAATGCAGAACTTGGGCCACAGACCTCGATGGTCGATGCGCCCCTTTCGTTCTATTGAAGGAGCATTTTGGCTATGCAGGAAAAGCTTGAAATGATGAACAGCGGCGTACCGGGGGCGCTTGAGACTTTGGGCATCGCGCCTGAGCGTCAGGTACAGGTGGTGCTCTTCGACAACGACGGCACCCTGGTCGATACGTTCAACGCCATTTTGAGCAGCATGCATTTTGCGCTTAAGGAAGTTCTGGGGCACGATTTGAGCGACGAGGAGATTTCGTCCAAGGTCGGCATCCCCTTGGTGAAGCAGATGCGTCTGTTCGCCGATGACGAAAGCCAGGTTGATTCTTTGGTCACCACCTATCGTGAGCACAACGAGTGCGACCTGGTTAGCAACATCAGCGATTTCCCCGGCCTGCTTGATGCGCTTGAGCAGCTGAAAGAGGCGGGTTACCGCATGGGCGTGGTTACCTCGAAGCGTCGTCACGTTGCCTTGGCGGGGCTCGAGCATTTCGGCATGGCTCCTTTCTTCGAGGTGGTCAACGGGGTCGAGGCAAGCACGGCGCATAAGCCCGAGCCCGAGCCTTTGCTTAACGCCGCCGCCGCGCTCGCAGTTGAGCCCGAACATTGCGTTTACGTGGGCGATAGCCCCTTCGATTTGAGGGCCGCTCATGCCGCAGGAATGAAATCGGTGGCGGTGACCTGGGGAAAGTTCTTCAACGGCATCACGCTTGCCAAGGAAGAGCCCTCCGCCATCGTCAACGACCCAGCACAGCTGGTGGATGCGATCAAGCTTCTGGGCTAAGGCTGCCCGAGCGCGCATTTTTGCCCGCACTCTGCGGTGGCAGGCTGCTTGTTGCATTGAACGCAAAAGGATGCTGGGGCAAAGCTTCGGCATCCTTCTTTATCTTGTACGCGCGCGTACGGGTAAGTGCGCTTGTTAGCGGTACAATTCAAGAAATCATTTGAAGAGGTTTATCGTCGATCCTTCATTTGCCTGCGTGTCTGGCTGCTTTTGTTGGCCGGCGTCTTTGCGGGGCAAGCGATGCATTGGCGGTTTCGTTGTCGCCCGGTGCGGCATCAATGGAAAGGAACGAACATGGCCGAAACACCCGTTGTTGGCATCATCATGGGCTCTCAGTCCGACATGCCCGCTATGGAGCCTTGCGTGGCTCAGCTGGAGGAATGGGGCGTCCCCTACGAGCTCGTCATCGCGAGCGCCCACCGCAAGCCTGCCGTCGTCCATGAGTGGGCGAGCACCGCTGAGGAACGCGGCATTCGCGTGATCGTTGCGGCAGCTGGCAAGGCGGCCCATCTAGGCGGCGTTGTCGCGGCTTACACCCCCTTGCCCGTCATCGCTGTTCCTATGAAGACGAGCGACCTGGGTGGCTTGGATTCCCTGCTTTCCATGGTCCAGATGCCGAGCGGCGTGCCCGTGGCCACCGTCGCCATCAACGGCGCTAAGAATGCCGCCATTTTGGCTGTTCAGATTCTTGGTACGGGTGACGAGTCCATGCGCGACCTGATCAAGAAGATGAAGGAAGACGCCGCCAACGCTTAAAGGGTGAAAGATGACCAAACGATTCCTTACGGGAAACCAGGCCTTCGGCTTGGCCGCCCTTGAGGCGGGGGTGCGCGTTGCCGCAGGTTACCCGGGCACGCCCTCTTCCGAACTGATAGAGACCATCGCGCAAAAGCACGCCGAAGGCAGCGCCAAAGGCGTGCATGTTGAATGGTCCACGAACGAGAAGGCCGCGCTTGAGCTTTTGAGCGCTGCCTCGTTTGCGGGTGCACGCGGCGTGTTCACCTGTAAGCAGGTCGGCCTTAACGTGGCAAGCGATCCTCTGATGTCCCTTAACTATGTGGGCACGGGCGGTGGCCTGGTTCTTTTCGTCGCGGACGACCCCGGCCCCATCAGCTCGCAAACCGAGCAGGACACGCGCCGTTTCGCCTCGTTCGCGAAGGTCCCCGTGCTCGACCCGGCAACGCCCGATCAGGGCTACGAGATGATGCGCGCCGCCTTCGATTTGTCGGAGCGCTACCACACGCCCGTGATCGTGCGCCCGACCACGCGTATCTGCCATGCGTCCACCTTCTTCGAGGTGCCCGATAGCTTTGAAGCGCGCGAGCCCGAAGGCTTCGAGAAAGATGACAAATGGGTCATCTTCCCTCGTCGCGCCAAGCTGGGGCATGCCCAGATCAACCAGCGTCTGGGCCTGATCGCAAAAGATTATTGCGAGGACAAAACGCTTTCCGCCTTCAATCAGCGAAGCTTGGGCGGCCTGGCCGCCGCCTCTACCGCCGAGCTTGAAGAGCGGGGGGTTGCCGCTCCCTTCGCCGAGCTCTACGCCACGCCGCGTGTGGGCATCGTCGCCGGAGGCATTTCGGCGTCGTATGCGCAGGAGGCTTTGGCCCTGCTTGAGCAGAAGGCCAAGGATGCCGGCCTGTGCTTGCCCGCCTACAAGTTCTTGCAGGTGGGAACCCCATATCCCTTCCCTGAAGAACTGGTGGCCGACTGGGCCCAGGGTTTGGGTGCGGTC
>CAVBOO010000079.1:0-5139 GCA_963597045.1 bacterium
AAAAGCATCTTGTGCCTAAATGCGACTATAACAAATACCGGAACGAAAATGGGTTGTCTGAGCATTTACGATATGAGACTTCTGCCGGAATCTAAAAATACGTATTACATTGCCCAAGAATCTATCTGGAAGAAGAGCGAAAAAAATCTTGTTTCCTGGCCCAACCTTATCTCGGTCAAACCAGGAACAAGCTATACCGTTCATATCCCCTTCACAGTTAATACCGACGACGAACTGATTACCGAAGGTTATATACAAGGGAAATCATTTACGCTTTACCTTACCGACTGGCCTAAAAGCAAACGAGTACTGTTCGAGTTGGATGATTAACTGCTCAAAGAACGCTTTCAAGGCCTACAAGAAAAAGCAAATCGGGCCTAGCACCTCAAAGTGCCAGGCCCGATTACTATCACGATTAAAAGTTTTGATGCCCTTATGCGCATCAACAGCAAAGTTGAACCATACTAGGTAATAAGCCTACCTACAAACTAGCAACGATAGCGTCGAAGGCTGCCGCAGGATCTTCGGCCTTGGTAATCGGACGGCCGATTACCAAGTGGCTTGCGCCATTATCAAAGGCGATGCGAGGGGTCGCAACACGGGTTTGGTCGTCCAGGCTGGCGCCAGCAGGGCGCACACCGGGCGTAACGATTGCCGCTTCCGCTCCCAAAAAATCGCGCATCTGAGCCGCTTCCCACGGAGAGCAAACAACGCCTGTGAGCCCCGCTTCTTTAACCAAGCCCGCAAGGTTTGCAACCTGATTTTCGACAGGACCGGGAACTCCATTACGATTAAGCTCCTCTTGCCCCATGGAAGTAAGAACGGTAACACCAAGGCTGATAGGCTCTTCGCCGGCAGCACCTTCAAGCAAACCGGCGTGGGCTTGTTCCATCATGGACACACCACCGAAGGCATGAACTGTGATCATGTCCGCCCCCGTGGAGGCAACCGCTTTAGCAGCGCCCTTCACCTGAGCAGGAATATCATGAAGCTTAAGATCCAAAAACACCTTGAACCCAAGCTTTTTGAGATCTTGGATGATAGACGGACCTTCCTGGTAGAAGAGCGTCATACCAACCTTGACCCAGCTCGCACGACCTTCAAGCGCCTTACCAAGCTCAAGGGCACGCGCACGATCGCAGTCGAAGGCAACGATGATTCGGTCTTTTTCGGGAATGGACATGAAATCTAGCACACCATGCCTCCAATCAGCTCGTTGACGTCGGAGACGCCCTGAGATTCGCAATAAGATTCGATACCCTCAATCACCTTGATGGTGGCCAAAGGATCGACGAAGTTGTAGGCACCAACAGCTACCACGGTTGCACCGGCAAGCATGAATTCAATGGCATCTTCAGCGCTTGCAATGCCGCCCATGCCAAGCACGGGAACCTGCACCGCCTTAGAAACCTGCCACACCTTGGCAAGCGCCACGGGTTTGATGGCAGGACCCGAAAGCCCACCCGTAACGCGAGCAAGCAAGGGTTTGCGCGTGCGAATGTCGATGCCCATGCCCAAAAGGGTGTTAATGAGACTGATGGCATCGGCGCCAGAAGCCTCGGCCGCGCGGGCGATCTCGGCGGCATCGGTTACATTGGGCGTCAGTTTAACGTACATAGGTTTCTTTGTCTGAGCACGGCAAGCGCTCACAACCTCCTCGACCATCTTCGGATCGGTGCCGATGGTCATGCCGCCGGCATCGACGTTTGGACAGGAGATATTGATTTCGTAGGCATCGGGCACACTGGATTCCTCAAGAGCACGCAGGCAATCCACATACTCGGAAACGCTATGCCCGCTTACGTTCACGATGACCGTGGCACCCTGCTGCTCAAGCCAGGGAAGGTCGACTTCCTTGAAATGATCGACGCCCGGGTTTTGCAAGCCGATAGCGTTGAGCATGCCGAAGGGGGTCTCGGCCAAGCGAGGCATAGGGCCGCCCTCCCAAGGAACGACGGAGACGCCTTTGGTAGTAACCGCACCTAAGCGGGAAACATCCAGGAAGTCGGCATATTGCATGCCGGAACCGAAGGTACCGGAGGCCGTGGTCACCGGGTTTTTCATGATCAAACCGCCAAGGTTGACCTGCATGGAAACGCTCATCTACCACACCACCTTTCGTGCATCGAAAATAGGGCCGTCGACGCAGGAACGACGATTTCCCTCGGTAGTGGCAACGATGCATCCCAAGCAAGCACCAACGCCGCATGCCATACGCTGCTCCATCGAGACGAAGCTTGGAATGCCGGCCTCGATGGTCTTCGCCGAAACGATACGCATCATGGGTGCAGGACCGCAGCAGGCAGCGTAGTCGTAAGAACCTTGGGAAAGCCGATCGACCACTACATCGGTGACGAACCCATGATGACCATACGAGCCGTCATCGGTAGCGATGAGGGGCTCATGGCCCAAAAGCACGGTATAGCGCTCTTTAGCAACAAGAGCATCCTTTGTCTGGGCTCCCATCACCACATCCACCTGCACGCCTGAAGCCACAAGCTCTGAAGCATGCATGAACAAGGGTGCGGTACCCACACCACCAACGGTCAATAAGGCACGCTTGGTATTGGCCGGAGCCTCCCAGGGATGACCGATGGAACCGATAACCTGCACCTTTGACCCTGGTTCAAGCTCGGAAAAACGAGCAGAGCCAAAACCCACCACCTGATACAGGATGCCGAGCATAGAAGCTTCTACATCAACGTAATAGACGGAGAAAGGGCGCCGAAGCATGTGGCCTTCCATGCCGGGAATACGAACATGGACAAACTGCCCGCCTCGCACTTTGGCTGGAATATCGGGCACCTCGAGCACCATTTCGAAAAGACGGTCGGTCAGGGGCGTGTTGGAAACCACGACCCCTTCCCTATCCATCAGTTTTTGAGTCAAGCACATGACCGCTCCTCCAAAACGTTCAGCGTCTTGCTAGTTCTGCTCCCATTGCCACAGATCCTGCAGGGCAATGACTTCAAGCGAGCCTTCACGAAGCGTCTCGATGGACGAAAGGAAGGCCTGAGCGCCAGCAAGCGTGGTGACGTAGCAAAGGTTATGGCGCACGCAAAGAGTGCGAAGCCTGAAGCCGTCGCCGCGCGTATCCTGACCGAACGGAATGTTCATAACCAAATCGACCAAGCCATCGTTGATCAAGTCGGCGATGTTTGGCTTATCGGAAATGCCGGCCTCGGAAACGCGGGCAACCTCTTCGCACTCGATACCCGCGGCGCTCAATGCGCGCGCGGTACCCTCGGTGGCAAGAAGCTTGAAGCCCATGCGACGAAGATCGCGCGCAAGGGAAACGACATTGCGCTTGTCGCGGTCGGGCACGGAGATGAACGCGGTGCCTTCGGTAGGAAGCGCATTGCCGCAGCCGGCCTGGGCTTTAGCGTAACCCGCAGGAAAGCTGTAACCGATGCCCATAACCTCGCCCGTGGACTTCATCTCGGGACCGAGGATGGCATCAGCGCCCGGGAAGCGACCGAAGGGCATAACGGCTTCCTTCACGCTGAAGTGACGCTGACGACGCTCGTCGGAAGGAAGCTTGAAGGAGGCGATCTTCTCACCGGCCATGATGCGGCTGGCAAGCTTGGCCAAAGGCACACCGGTCGCCTTGGAGACGAAAGGCACCGTGCGGGAAGCACGCGGGTTGGCCTCGATGACGTAGATGACATCGTCCTTGATGGCGTACTGGATGTTGATCAGGCCTCGAACGCCCAGGCGCAATGCGAGCTTGCGCGTGACGGAGCGAAGCTCATGTACCTGGAACTCGGAGAGGCTGAAAGGAGGAATGCAGCAGGCGGAGTCGCCGGAGTGAATGCCCGCTTCCTCGATATGCTCAAGGACGCCGCCGATGTAGACCTCGTCGCCATCGCACAGCGCGTCAACATCGCACTCAACCGCGCCTTCAAGGAAGCGGTCCAGGTAAACCGGGCGATCAGGCGTGATGCGGGTGGCTTCGGCCATGTACTTCTGCAGGTACTTGGCATCGTAGGCGATGACCATGCCACGGCCACCCAGAACATAAGAAGGACGAACGAGCAGAGGGAAACCGATGCGATCGGCCACCTGGCAGGCTTCATCGAACGAGGAGGCCATGCCAGCTGCGGGATAGGTGATATGAAGCTCGTCCAAAACCTCAGCGAAACGGTCGCGGTCCTCGGCCAAATCGATTGCCTCGGGCTTGGTGCCCATGATGTTCACGCCGGCGTCCTCAAGGGCGCGAGCGAGCTTCAAGGGAGTCTGCCCGCCCAAGGTAACGACGACGCCCTCGGGCTGCTCGATGTCGACGATATCCATGACGTCTTCGTAGGTAAGAGGCTCGAAGTACAGACGATCGGAGGTGTCGTAGTCGGTGGAAACCGTTTCGGGGTTGCAGTTGACCATGATGGTCTCGTAGCCAGCATCATGCAAGGCATAGCTCGCATGCACGCAGCAATAATCGAACTCGATGCCCTGGCCGATGCGGTTGGGGCCAGCACCCAGGATCATCGCGCGCTTCTTCGTGGCAGGGCGTACCTCGCTGGTGCCCAACTCATAGGTCTTGTAATGGTATTCGGTGAGGCTCTGGAACTCGGCAGCGCAGGTGTCCACCGTCTTGAACACGGGTACCACACCGAGTTCCTTGCGGCGGGCACGAACGGTGAGCTCATCGGATCCGGTAAGGTAGGCAATCTGGTCGTCGGAGAGTCCGTAGCGCTTGGCGGTGAGCATGTCCTCGGCGGAAAGCTCGTTGAGCTTCATGCCGGCAACCGCACGCTCAACGGCAACGATATCGAAGATGCGGTTCAAGAACCAACGATCGATCTTGTTCGCCTCGAATACCTTCTCAACCGACCAGCCGCGGCGGAATGCCTCTGCTACGTAGAAGACACGGTCTTCGGTGGGCAAGGCAACCAGCTCGTCGAAGCGGTCCTCGTCGAAGGAATCCTTACCATCGCCGCCCAAGCCGTAACGACCGTTTTCCAGCGAGCGCATCGCCTTGCCGAAAGCCTCTTCGAAGGTGCGGCCGATGGCCATGATCTCGCCTACGGCCTTCATGCGGGTGGAAAGGGTGGTGTCGGTACCCTTGAACTTCTCGAACGCGAAACGCGGAACCTTTACCACGCAATAGTCGATGGTCGGCTCGAAGCAAGCAGGCGTTGC